>JAKAQV010000139.1 GCA_021819565.1 bacterium
CGATCTGAAAGAAGAAGAGAATCCATTTCTGAAATCATCTGTTGCGCCTGTGATTTAACGAGGGGCTCGGACTCTAAAGCGGCGCTTGACAAGGAGACAAAATTACGCGCGACATAGAGCTTCATCCCGTCTTTTGAAATCGCCGCGATATTCAATTGAGTATGAAAAACATCCAGAAATGAATGGATCCGAGTTCCCTCCGAATTATAGAAGCGCGAGAGAGTTCGCCGGCGTTCGATAGACACATTCCCTTGAATTAAAGAGGGCTTTTGAGTAAAAACCGCGCTGAGATTTCGGCAAAGCTCTCTCATTTGTCGATAAGAAACGGCTCCCTTTGTCAGCGGAGGAAAGGCCGGCGTAAAAACGACGGGGGTTTCATGCGATAAATCGTCGGTGTCGTATTCCCTTTTCCCATCCCTGACCCGTCGAGCTTCTTTCTGCAAAAACCCGGCCGAAGCGGATTTGTAAGAATCATCAAGCCCCAACCAAAGATCGTGCTTTAACGCGAAGGAATTATCATCTAGAGATATCCACGAACCGAGAATTCCAAGAGGACTGGGATTTCGGTGATTATCCAAAGCATAACTGCCCACGCGAAGATCGGGAAAAAGAGAGCGCCCGCGCCAATGCTCCGCCCAGTTAAGCGCTCCCATGTCGCATTCAGAATCCCAATTGTCCACATCCGAGACATTGATGGAAATAAAATAGGGAAGCGGATATCCTGGCTCCTGCAAATGGGTCATCGCCTTGGCGATTTCAGAGGAAACCACGACGCCAACCATGGAGGTCTGAGCGAAAACACGAGCAGGAAAAATCAAAAGCGCAATCCAGAATAATTTTCTCATGATTCTTTCCTTTGAAGTAGGGCGTTTAAAGCGTAGGCGGCTTGAGGAATGACTCCCACCATCAAGGTCGTATGATAGCGCATCACCGCCCAATAAAGTCCGTAAACGATAGACATGATAACCGGAAACAAAATTAAAAATCCAATAGGATAATGATCCCGCCAGGCCAAGACCGTTCCCCAAAGTCCCAAAATCATAATTGCACCGCCTGAAAAAAGCCCAATGAAAGAAAGAGATGAAAGCCGGAAAAATGAGTGCGGATATTTCCATCCAGGATTCGGGTAGGGCCGCCACAGTTTAACAATCTTATGAAAGAAAGCGCCAAAGAAAACCAGTGGATGACGGATAAGAATCTGAAAACAAGCGCGATAGAAAATCGGCTCGGCTTGGGACAATGTCAAATGTTGAGCATCAACCGATAAGATGACCGGGTCTTTCCCAGCCCCTAGCGGCGCTTCCAGCGGTATCTCTGGATGCGAATACTGATAAAGGAGAGACAAATACATCACAGATCCGCCCATGCTCGCTCCCGCAACCCATCTCTTCAGTATTCGCTCATTTCGGTATATCCAGATGCCTTCTAAAATAAAAGCGCATAGAAGAAAAATCCCAATCGTGCGGGCCCAATATTTAAGTTCGATTTTTGAAGCGGCCAGTATCGCAAAAGCGCCCCCCATTGGAATAAAAGGAGATCGCGTCAGACAAAGAAGACCAAAAGCAATTCCCATCCCGGCATAAGCCAATGAGCTTTTTAGATCCGCGTATTTTTGCCACAAGAAAATCCAAATCAAACTTAAAAAGATAATTAAAGGCTCGCGAAACATAGTCGCGGAAAAATAAATCCATTCCGGAAAAAAAACCGCAAGGATAAGCGCATAAAGGGCCACCCGCTCGTTTTGAAAAACAAAAAGGGTAACCCCATACATCATCCAACACACTAAAACCCCGATTAAAACATTCAGCGCAATTCCCACAATGGGCGAAAGCCCAAAAAAGAAATGAACTGCCGCCAATAAAATAGGGTAAAAAGGCTCGCGGGAAGTTTCAAGATGACCCGGCCTCAGGGAAAGCTCCCCCCGCTCAAGCAAAGCAATCCCCAGGCGATTATAACCATCCGGATCGAGAGCCGTTACCTGCTGGCTTTCGGTCTTATATTCCTCAAACGTATGAGTGTAAGCATAAAAAGCGTAGGAGCTTCTCAAGATGAGGGCAATAAGAAGAAAGAAAGCGATCTTGATAGGGTTTGAAGCTATCGTTTTCTCGCGCATATTTCCATGGAGTCTCGCGTATCGATATAAACCAACTTGTTTTCAAGGCCTAAAACCTTGATGAGGCCGCCCGCAGTTAAAAAGACCGATTTAGGATAATTTTTAAGGCGGCTGAGCCAATAAGAGTAGGTAAAAATGCGGCCAAAGGATTTAATCGTCAATATCTCAAAACCGCTTTCAATGAGCATCCGCATCATTGTTTGTCTTGAAAAATAATAAATATGGGCGGGGCGAAGCCCCCACCAATAGCCGCGCATAATCTTGGCGGAGAGGCTTCCAATATCGGGAGTCAAAAGATAGAGAATTCCCCCCGGCTTTAAAAATCTGCGGCTTGAAAGAAGCGCCGCTTTCGGATCCAAAAGGTGTTCAATGACATCCGACATGGCAATGACATCAAAATTTCTCCCTTCGATGCTCTTGGGGTTTTCTATCGACTCGGGATAACATTCAATCTTAAATCTTCTCTTAGCCTCCTCGGTCGCCCAATGAGAAGGCTCAAGACCAGTCACCTCAAAATCCGTTCGGGCCGCGTTAAGAAAATAACCGACAGAAGAGCCGACTTCAAGCAAACTGCCAGAGGAAATAAAACGTTTAATGGTATTGAGACTAAGATGCGCATTGATTGAACGGCTTGAACTTTCCAAAAGGTAACTCTCATCGACGCAGTTTCCATAACCGGACAGAATAAGCGAAGCGGCAGGGCGAGGATTGGTATAGCGCAAACCGCATTTTAAGCAATAGACAATGCGGCCATAGTTTCGAAACTCATCAGTGGTCGCGGCAAAAGCCCCTGACTCACCGTCATGAGGAGTTAGATAAGGCCGTTCGTAAAGAACAGCGCTTTCTTTAGATCCGCACAAGTTGCAAGGCGTTTCTTCTAAATTCAAGGAAGATGATTCCATATCAATTCTTCTTAGCCAGGGGAGAAGGCAAAATGGGGGGCCTTAAGCGATTTTCAGGGAGGCGTTCCAACTCCACTTCCGAGACTAAAACGCTGGGCGCGATTTGATCCACCGGCACCCAGCCTGATTCCGCTCCGCAAAAATAAGGATTAGAAAGAGTTTCATCATTTGACGCCGCTAAAATGCGGTTTAAAACAACCAAGGGAGTCACGACAATTTTAACGCCCCGGACCAAGGTCTCTTTGCCACTTTTGGCCGAAATACGATAAACAAGACGAGGCCGCAGCTGCAAGGTTTGAGCCTGGCTTCTGTCGCTCGGGTTATCCCCGCCGTAAGCGCCCACAAGAATAAAGCCGTAGGGTTTATCTTCCAAGCGAAGTAATTTCAACAATTTATTTTTAAGCGCGGCGGGAGTTAGGGGATTTTTCACTTCAATCATTAAATTGGCCATGCGTCCTAAGGGCCTGAGGTCAGAAGAAGCTCTCCCGTGACCGTTTGAGTGCGAAAAATCTTTAAGCGGCCAGCGCGACATGAGAAAATTCTTTAAAACGCCATTTCGGACCAAGACCACCCTCTGGGCCGGAACCCCTTCGTCGTCAATTTCATAGTGTCCATGAAGCGGCACCCCTTTAAAGAAACTCAAGGTCGGATCATCAATGACGGAAATAAAACTAGGAATAATTTTCTTTCCGACCATCCCCTTAAATATTTGACCCTGCTGAGGATCTCTTTGCCTTTCCCCCTCAAGCTTATGCCCCAGGGCTTCATGGAAAAGGACGCCCGTCATTTCCGGATCTAAAATGGCAGGAGCGGCAATAGGAGTCTGCAAAGGCGCGTCTCTCAATTCTTTAAGCTCGCGCGCGAGATTTTGAATTGAAGGCGCCCAATCTTTCCTTGAAGGAACATCCTGCGTGTTTTTAAAGACCCATTCGCGGTAATCGCTGACGCGCAAGCCATCCTTGGCCCTGGAGTTAATTTCGACGCTGAGAGAATCGGGCAAATTCCCATAGGGGGTCGCTATTTTTGTTCCTTCGCTCGTTAGCAAATACCGGCGCGACCACCCCAAATGAAGAGTCACAACGCCATGATAGATATAAGGGTAGGCCCGCAATAAACGACTGATATCTTTAACTAAAGAGCGCGCCCAGGCGTCATTAAAATCAGGAGGGTTTTGTGGTTCATAGGCTTGCGTAGACGGATCCACGGTAAAATCGGGCAGATTCTCTTTTCTAAATTCCGTCACCCGCTTTGCTTTTTTCTCCAAATAGCTGGCAACCGCGTCTTTATAGGCCTTGTCCGTTAAAATCCACAAATTTTCTCGCAACTCCTTGCCCGTTTTAGGCGCTTGGGTGCTCCAACCCCGATATTGAATCGAGGTATTATCCAGGTCTTTACTGCCATAACGGACTTCGGCAAAAAGAGTTTGAGATTGATATTTATTCTCCGACAAAATGCCTCCAAATGAAGCGGAAATATAGATTCCGCGGCTTAAGATCATCCGATAAGCGATAAAATAAGGCGGGCCAAAATCCCCCTCTTTTAAATCTTTAAGCGAACGCGACATCTCGCGTTCCATCGGAGAAAAAATAGCCTCTTCCGTCGCGGGAAAAGTCGCGGATTTAAGCGCGGAAGCTAAAAAAAATTCACTAACGATCAAAAGCAAAAGAAGAAATTTATGTTTATTTCTTCTGAATGATCTCATAGCCTGAAGCGGGAGAATTGGTTTCTGAAGGATTTTGGATGAGGGGCTTGCCTTTGGGATTTTTGAGTCTCTGCTCAACGGCGGCTATGTTATGTTGAGCTTGGGTGAAATTAGGGTCAAATTGAAGAGCTTGTT
>JAKAQV010000140.1 GCA_021819565.1 bacterium
ATCTCTAGGACCTTCTAGGCCTTTTGGCCCTGGACCGTTCTCGTTTAAACGGTAAAACTGGAAAAGAGCTTTTTTATTTTGCTTAATAGACCAATATGAAAAGAATTTTCTTTTCGCTCTTGTTTGCGGTTTGCGCCATTGCTTCTCCCGCCGCGGCGCAAAATATGTCTCTTTTTGACCACGCCTCTTCTCCGCTTTACCATCGAATCAAGGACTTTAAATTCAAATGGCCATTCAAGGCGATTCCTCTTTGGAATAAAAAAACGGAACGCTTTATCTGTGTCAACCCCGTCACCAAAAGAGAGTCTCATAATTCCGTCAACATCCAGAAATTGGTGCGAACTAAAAAAGGAAATTGCGCCAATTTGTCCTCGGCCCAATTGATGGGAATTCCTCTTTACCATGCGCGGCTCATCGCGGCCAATCTTGAGAGCGCGGATTTAACCAACGCCAATTTCGCGATGTCGGATTTAAGAAACGCGAACTTTATCAAGGCGACTTCCCTGGGAGGCACTCTTTTTAACGGAGCCAATCTCAGCGGAACGGCGCTCAATTCGGTTTCATTTGAAAACCCCAAAATGATTAAAACCGATCTTGACGACGCCGACATGACGGAATCGATTTTATCCGGCGCCGATTTTTCACAGGCCCTTCTCAATAAAGCCAAACTTGTCTCATCTGTAATCGAAGGCGCGCGCTTTAATGGAGCCGCGATGGACAAAGCCGATCTCACCGGAGCCGACGCCAAAAAGAATCCTCAAACTGGAGAGGCCACCGATTTCTCGGCGGCAAAAATGCAAAACGCGCGTTTTGACGGGGCCAATTTATCCGGCGCTAATTTTTCCGGTTCTGACCTCTCTCAAGCCAGCTTTGAGGACGCAAACCTAGGCGAAGCTAATTTTTCCGACGCCAACCTGGAAGGCGCTAATCTTAGCGCCCAAAACCTTTCCTGGACTCATTTCGACCGCGCCGATTTAAGAGGGGCCAAGATTACCGCGCCCTTAACCCAAGCGACCATGACCGGCGCGGTTTATGACTCTAAAACCGTTCTTCCCTTTAACGACGCGACCGCCCAGGAATTGGGCATGATCAAAAAGCAGTAACGGAAAGTAAAAGAAAGCAACAGAGGTAACGGAAAGCAACGGATGCAAAGGATGTAACGGAAACAGGCTGTTTCCGTTGCTTCTGTTTCTTTCCGTTACTTTCTGTTTCTTGCTGTTTCTCTCCGTTACATCCGTTGCTTTCTTTTGCTCTCTGTTGCTTGCCGTGTCTTTCCGTTACTTTCCGTGGCTTTCCGTCCGCTTCCAGGCATGAGAGCGCAATTTCTCTAATATCGGCTTTTCAAACGGTTTTGAATGGGCTAAGGCGATGTTTGATTCCACATGCTTAATCTTTCGCATTCCGGGAATCACAACCGACACATCGGGAAAACTCAGGCAGAACTTAAGCGCGGCTTCCGGCAAGCTTAAAGCCAGCTTCTGGTCCTTGACTAAATAGTCCTCCAATATTTTGACGCGGCGAACGGTTTCCTTGAGCAATCCTCCCGCGAAATAGTTGGAGCGAAAATCATCCTCGTCGAACTTTGAATTTTCGCTCAAGGTTCCGCTTAAGCCGCCTTCATCTAAAGGCACGCGGGCAATCACGCCCACGTTTTTTTCGCGGCAGAGGGGAAACAGCTCTTCGAGCGGCTCTTGCTCAAACAAATTAAAAACGACTTGAACGGTATCGACCACCCCCGAGCGAACAATTTGAAGCGCGCTCTTTGGATCGCGGGTATTGACCGAAACCCCGAAGAATTTTATTTTTCCATGTTTCTTGAGAACTTGAACGGCCTTAAGGGTCTTTTCCCATTTCGGCTCTTCAATCCAAGAATCCTGCCAAACGTGAAGCTGTTGAATTTCGACGCAATCCGTCTTAAGATTGCGCAAACTTCTCTCGGTGCAGTAAATCAGCCAATCAGCGGGAAACGAATCTTTCAGAAGCCCTCGGCTGGGCCAGGAAAAATTCTTTGGCGGGGCTTTGGTCGCGACAAAAGCGCGGCTCCCATATTCCTCAAAAGCCTTGGCGATCAGTCTTTCAGAATGGCCGTCGCCGTAAACATAGGCGGTGTCAAAGAAATTGCATCCCAATTCCAAAGCCTTCAAAAGAGATTTCAAGGATTCCGCATCGTCGGTTTTCCCCCACATGCTTTTGCCGACGCCCCAAGCCCCGTAGCCGATAGGCAAGACCTGAAGGCCGGTTCTGCCCAATGGGCGAAAAGACTGCTCGACGGAATTCATCTCTGATAAACTCCGACTAACTCCGCGGAAGCAAGCACATGCCCTTTCATCGCCTTTAAAAGCTCGCTTTTTGTCGCCTGGGAAGGAGGCAAGTCCAGCATTTTATCCAAGGCAAATAGTTTAAAAAAGTAATGATGGACTTTGCCCGGAGGCGGCAGCGGGCCGTAATAGCCGACGCGCTCAAAAGAATCCACCCCCCAACAGGGACCTTGCTTGGTCCCGTCTTTCAAGGCCGCTTTTTTGGGAAAATTTTCCGGCAAACGCCGCGTGTCAGGGGGCAAATTGTAAATCACCCAATGGACCCAGGTTCCCGGAGGAGCGTCCGGGTCGTCCATAATCAAGGCCAGGCTCTTGGTCTTGTCGGGCACGCTTGAAATTTCCAAAGGCGGAGAACCGTCCTCTCCTTCCCCCGTATATTTTTTGGGAATCGGCTGATTCATCGAAAAGGCCGAACTTTTAATTTCCATTTTTCTCACCTCTCTATGCTGGCTATCAATCGTCCCCGCCCGAAGGCCCGGCGGGAGAATCAAGAAAACCGCCGCGAAATAAGCGCGCAATCCCATGACTCCCTTATTGTAGAATAATCTCATGGCAATGCCGGAAGACCCCGAGAAAAAAAAGGATTATCTCTCGCGCCTCATTGAGGGCCTTGAGCAAACCATTGAAAACCAAAAATTCGAGCTTCCTTATTATCAGGAGGGCGATGTCATGCTTACCTACGCGAAAAAGTTCATTGCCGCCTGCGAGCAGAATCTGCTTAAAGCCCAAAAAGAGCTGGCCGAACTAGAACGCGGGGAGAAATGTGGGCCGTGAGGGATTCGAACCCCCGACATTTCGCGTGTAAGGCGAACGCTCTACCGCTGAGCTAACGGCCCGATTTTGATTTATTTTACTACACTTTTTACAAGAATTTCGCGCTCATCAGAAACGCTTGGTGCCATTCCTGGTGCCAACTGAGAATGAGGAAAAAGGCGCTTAACCGGAATCGCGGAATCAAAGGCGGCCATATTAGAAGCCATGTGGCCTTGACTGAGATGAGCGTATCTCAAGGTCATGGCGGGAGTGGAATGTCCCAAGGCCTTTTGGAGGGCGGGCAGATCATTTGTCTTCATGATGTAATGAGAGGCGAAGGTATGGCGCAAATCGTGAAAGCAAAAATCCTTGACGCGGGAGGCTCTAACGGCCTGGTCAAAATAACGGCGCAACATGATCTCCGGCAAGGCGAAAACGGGCCCCGAGGCCTTTGGCCCAAGAGCCAACAAGCATTCTCGCAGGCTGGACGCGATATGAATCTCGCGAGGCCTGCCGGACTTAGATTGAAGGATATAAATTACCCCGTGCTCCAAATCCACGTTTTCCCAGCCTAAATTGATGATTTCGCTCTTGCGCATTCCCGTCTTAACGGCGCAGATAAGAACGGGCTTAAGCCTTTCATGCGCTGCCTCATAGAGCCTCTCCCATTCCTCCATTGACAAAAAACGCAGCCGATGGGCCGGCTCTTTTTCCCGCTTGACGGCGCCGACGGGATTATCGCCGTAAAAAAGCCCCCAAAGCTTGGCCTTACTAAAAATGGAGCAAATCAAAGTTAAATGGCGATTAGCGGTCGAGACGGAGGTTTGTCCAGCGAGGGCGTTGTAGAACTTCTGGATATCGGACGGCCTCACGTCGCTCACCCTCCGAGTTCCGAATTCTTTCCGAATCCTCACGAGCATGGAGGCCCAGGATTTGGATTTAAGCCTTTGCCCATGAAGCTCCCAAAACTTGTCCGCCAAGGAGTTAAAAGTCGCGGCGTTGGCCGCCCGGCTTGGGAAATGCCTGCGCTCGGAGATATGGGCCAATCGCTTGGCGAGAACTTCCTTGGCCAGGGAATAGCTCGCTCCCAGGCCGACCGGTTCCCTGTGACGACGGCCGGAATCATCCATGTAGTCCAGCCACCACGCCCCCCGCTTTTGGAATACTCTCGCCATACGCTCTTTCTATTATACCAGAGCGCGGCCCCGACGGAACTTAAGTTTTTGGACTGGCTTAAAGCGTTAGTCACGGCGGTGAGGCGGGCGTTAATGTCGTAGGAAAACTGAGTGGGGTGGCTGAGGGCATCGGTGACCTTCGCAAGATTGCGCTCGGGCCTTCCGGGCTGATAAGAATAACTGGTCTGGCCGTTCAAGGCGTCCGTGACGCTCAAAAGATTTCCCATCGGGTCATAGCTGAAATTGGTTTTATTTCCTTGCGGGTCGGCGTTTTGAACGACGCGGCTTAAGGCGTCGCGGGTCATCGTGGTCGTTCGGCCCAGGGGGTCGGTCGCGGAGGCTAGGGCGCCGTTTGAGTCATAAGAAAACGCGCTCGCGTTTCCCAGGGGGTCTTGGATTTTCGCGAGATGGCCGAAGGAGTCGTAGCTCATGCGGCTTTGAGCGCCCAAGGCGTTTTGGGTCAGGATGAGATTTCCCCGGGCGTCGTAGGAAAACTGCGTTCGGTTGCCGTTG
>JAKAQV010000010.1 GCA_021819565.1 bacterium
CCCATCCTCCGGAATCCGGTTTTTGGGGAGTCGTCCATTGTTTTTCGGGCGGGGGGTCAGAGGCGCTCTTTTTAAAGGAAAAAGGTTTTCTTCTTGGCGTTGATGGGCCGGTGACCTATCCCAAGAATAACGCTCTCAGAGAAGCTTTGCGTTTGGCGGGCCTTGAGCGTCTCGTTTTAGAAACCGACAGCCCGTATCTTCCCCCGCAAAGCTCTCGCGGGAAGCGCAATGAGCCCTCTTTAATTCCTGAGATCGCGGCGAAGGTTGCCGAAGTATTTGGCGTTTCTTTGGCGGAAGTGGCGGACCAAACGACCCGCAACGCAATTCTTCTTTTTCCTCCCATCAAAGAGCTAGGTTTTGTAAAATAATTTCGCGGGCCTGTAGTTCAACGGATAGAGCGCGTGGCTTCGAACCACGAGATCCGGGTTCGATTCCTGGCGGGCCCAAGTTCTTCCTCTATATTAATCCCCTAATCACCTTGTAACAAAAAAGCCCTTGAAATAATTTAGCGTGGGGGCTATCCTTATTTCAGATTCGAGCGCGGTCGCTTATTTGGAGGAAGTCATGAAATATTGGGTCTATATTGATGGCAAAGTTCCCGGAGCTTATTCTCCGGATGAATTGTGGCGGCTTTCGGGTTTTTCCGCAACCACGCTGGTTTGTTCCGCGGAGGGAGAGATTCAAGATAAAAACTGGCGTTATGCGGGAGAATTTTCGGAAATCGTCCAAGCCGGAAAGAATAGTTCTCCTCGTCCGCCGGCGCCGCCTTCGGCCGATAACGGGCTTTTTGAGGCCGGAAATCCTAAGGAAGCTCTTGAATCGGCGGAGGCGAAAATTTTTCTTCATGTCAAAGAGTTGATGTCCGAGATTGAAGGCTCCCGCCGCGAAAAAAATCTCCTTTCGTCTTTGCAAAATCAGGTTGAGGGGATGAGACGGGATTTAAAACAAGAGCTGGAGGAAAAATCCTCTCTCGAAAAGAAAGTGGCGACTATGGAAAAAGATTTATCCCGGCTGGAAAAAGAAGGGCGGGAAAATTCCGCGCGCTTAAGCGCTCTTTTAAAGGATAAAGAAGAAGCCTTGGCCGCCGTTAAAGCCGAATTTGAAAAAGAACATTCCCAGTCCGAGCGCCTTAAAAGCCAAGCTAAAGAGCTTTCCGAGGATTTGGCGATTCGAAATAGCCTGGTCAACCGCTTGGCCAAGGATTTGTCGGACAAGGAAAAGAGTTTGGCGCAATCGTTAAACCTAATTAAAAGGCTGGAAGACCAGTTGCGGCAGCTTGTTCCTGAGCGCCCGAATTCGGGGGGAGGACCCTCGGTTAAAATTTCCGACGCGGACTCATCCGATGAGGTTCCACTTCCTTCGGTGGGAAACGTTTCCGCCTCTCAAGCGGCGCCCGCTCCGGCGATTTCATCTAAAGAATCCAGCGGGAAAAAAGGCGGATTTTTCTTTAGGAATCATAATCAGCCTCCTTCCAATTCCATCTCAATATCACTCCTGCAGCTTAAGAAAAGCATTCGAGATTAAAATTAGCAGTCGCTGTCCGAGATTGACAGCTCTGCTTTTCTTTATGCTATAATTAGCAGAGAAGGTGAGCGAGTGCTAAGTTCGCTCTATTAAATATCAGGAGGATTGAAAGATATGGCAGAAGCAACTCTGACGAAAGTGAAAATTCAGCCTCTCGGCGATCGCGTGTTGGTCAAACCGATCGAGGCCAAGGAAACCAAGCGTGGCGGGCTTATTATTCCCGACACCGCGAAGGAAAAACCGCAGGAAGGCGAGATCATTGCCTGCGGAAAAGGGAAGACCACCGAAGATGGCAAGGTCCTTCCGATGGACGTTAAGGCCGGAGATAAGATTTTGTATGGAAAATACTCCGGGTCTGAAATCAAACTCGACGATCAAGAATATTTGATCATGCATCAAGACGATATTCTTGGAATCTTGAAATAACTGGAGGAATAATTAATCATGGCTAAAAACATTATATTTTCGGACGAAGCGCGCCGTTTCTTAAAGGCGGGTGTCGATAAACTCGCTAACGCGACGAAAGGGACCTTGGGGCCCCGCGGTCGCTCGGTTGTTTTGGACAAGAAGTTTGGTTCTCCCACGATCATTGATGACGGTGTCACGATCGCCAAGGAAATCGAGCTTCCCGATGCTTTTGAAAACATGGGAGCCCAGCTGGTTAAAGAAGTGGCGACCAAGACCAATGACATCGCCGGAGACGGAACGACGACCGCTATTGTTCTTTCTCAATCGATGTTGGCGGAAGGGATGAAAAACATCACCGCCGGGGCCAACGCCAAAGCGGTTGAGCGCGGAATGCACAAAGCCCTTGAAGTCGTCGTTAAAGAGCTTAAAAAATCCGTTAAACCGGTTAAAACCAAGGAAGAAAAGGCTCAAGTCGCCACGATCTCTTCCAACGATAAGCAAATCGGAAGCTTGATTGCCGAAGCGATGGAGAAAGTGGGACATGAAGGCGTGATCACGGTTGAAGAGGGAAAATCCGCGGACACGACTTTAGACGTGGTCGAGGGAATGCAGTTTGACCGCGGCTACGTTTCTCCCTATTTCGTGACCGATTCCGAGAGAATGGAAACCATTCTTGAGGACGCCTATGTGATCATTACGGATAAGAAAATTTCCGCGATGAGCGACATGCTTCCTCTCCTTGAGAAAATCGTCCAGACCGGAAAATCCTTCCTCTTAATCGCCGATGATATCGAAGGCGAAGCCTTGGCGACGTTGGTCGTCAATAAGATTCGCGGAACGCTCAAAGCCGCCGCAGTGAAAGCCCCTGGCTTTGGCGATCGCCGAAAAGAAATGCTTCAAGATATTGCGGTGTTGACCGGCGGGGAAGTCATTTCCGAAGAGCTGGGACACAAGTTTGAAAAAGCCAGCCTCGACATGCTCGGCCGCGCCAAACGCGTCGTCATCGACAAAGACAATACCACCATCGTCAATGGCGCCGGAAACAAAACCGAGATCACTAAGCGCGCCGATTCCATCCGCAAACAAATCGCGGATACCACTTCCGACTACGATCGGGAGAAATTGCAGGAGCGCTTGGCGAAACTCTCCGGCGGAGTGGCGGTCATTAATGTCGGCGCCGCGACCGAGACCGAGATGAAAACGAAAAAGGCCAAGGTTGAAGACGCCAAGAACGCGACCAAGGCTGGAGTCGAGGAAGGCATGATTGCCGGAGGAGGAGTGGCTCTTCTTCACGCCTCAGAGGCTCTTGAGAAATTCAAGGGCGATAATGAGGATGAGACCACCGGCGGAATGATTGTTCGCCGAGCTCTCCAGGCTCCTATTCGCCAAATCGCCGAAAATTCAGGTCTTGAAGGTTCTGTCGTCGTCCAGAAGATTCTTTCTTCCGGGAACGGCATCGGCCTTAACGCCGCCACCGGCGAGTATGTCGACCTCTTCAAGGCTGGAATCGTCGATCCGCTCAAAGTCACCAGAACGGCGCTTGAGAACGCGGTTTCCATTGTGGGAACCATTCTGACCACCGATGTTCTCGTCGCGGATATTCCCGAGAAAAAGGAAGCCCCGATGGGAGCCGGCGCCCATGGCGGAGACATGTATTAATTAAGCGAAAAAAGGGGACAGTCCCCTTTTTAGACGCTAAGCCCCCGGGTGATGAGCCCGGGGGCTTTTGTTTTAGGCGTTTATCTGGATTTTTTTCGGCGAAGCCGGGTCTTCGTCATTTCAACGATTACTTCCCGGGTTTTAGGCATGAGTTCCGGCTTTTTGTGAACCCGAACCGTAATCGCGTCTACGAGGGGTTCTTCATCCAGGATATGAAGAGCGATTTCCCAGGCCAGGCGCTCGATGAGTAGCCTTTCTCCCTTCTCGGCCAAGGCTCTGGCGAGTCTTTCGATTTTAAAGTAATTGGCGCTTGATTTCAGGTTATCGCGGCGGCCCGCTTGGGTTAAATCGAGAGTTAAAAGCAGGTCGATAATAATCTTTTGGGGCTTTTTCCTTTCTTTAAGGCTAATGCCAAGGCGGCTTTGGCATTCGATTCCCAGTATCTCGATTTTAGAGCTCATAAGGACTAAATGATATAATGATTCTTATGAGTGATTCCAGGAAAATAATTGTGATTGGTTCGGGGCCCGCGGCTTATACCGCGGCCATTTATTCCGCGCGCGCGGATTTAAACCCCCTCATTATTGGCGGAATGGCCACCGGCGGCCAGTTGATGTTGACCTCTGAAGTCGAAAATTACCCGGGTTTTCCGGAGCCTGTTATGGGGCCGGAATTAATGGAGCGCATGAAAAAACAATGCGAACGCTTGGGAGTTTCGATTATTAATGAGGATGTCTCTAAAATCAATTTATCTTCCCGCCCTTTTCAGCTTGAGACCACCGAGGGCAAGGCCTTTAACTCCGAGGCAGTGATTATCGCCACCGGCGCGACAGCTCAATGGCTGGGCATCGAATCGGAAAAGAAATTGATGGGACATGGGGTTAGCGCTTGCGCGACTTGCGACGGGTTTTTCTTTAAGGGAAAAGAGGTCGTCGTCGTTGGAGGAGGGGACACGGCTTTGGAAGAGGCGTTATTTCTCTCAAAATTTGCGAGCAAGGTGATTGTCATTCATCGCCGCGATCAGTTGCGCGCTTCAAAAATAATGCAGGAACGCGCTTTTAAAAATCCGAAGCTGTCCTTTGTTTGGGATTCGGCGGTTTCCGAGGTTCTTGGGAATGGCCACGTTACCGGGGTTCGCGTGAAAAATTTAAAAACCGAAAAATTATCGGATATTGCCTGCCACGGTTTTTTTGTCGCCATTGGGCATAAGCCCACGGTCGATTTCTTGGGCGGACAGCTCAAACTCGACGATCACGGCTATATCGTCACCGATGGCCGAACGCGGACTTCCATCCCCGGCGTTTTTGCCGCGGGAGACGTTATGGATTCCCGCTACCGCCAAGCCGTGACTGCGGCCGGGACCGGATGCATGGCGGCCCTTGAGGCCGAGAGATTTTTGGCCGGGGAAAAGTGATGCCCGTTGCGGAATCTCCTGTTTCGCGTTTTCCCTCCTGGCTTCGCGTTAAACTTCCCACGGGCGAAAATTACGAGAAAATTAAGCGGGTTTCTTCCGCGCGAAACCTGCACACCGTTTGTGAGGAAGCTCGTTGTCCCAATATCGCCGAGTGCTGGGGCGCGGGAACGGCCACCTTCATGGTTTTGGGAGAATTATGCACCCGCGGATGCCGTTTTTGTTCGGTCAGTTCAGCCTTAAAACCTCCGCCTCCCGATCCTCTTGAGCCCGCAAAATTGACCCAAACCATCCAAGAGATGGGGCTGGATTATATCGTCTTAACGACGGTGTGCCGGGATGATCTTCCGGATCAAGGGGCTTCTCATATCGCTCAATGCGTTAGGAGTATCCGGAGCGCTTGCCCTAATACTAAAATTGAGGTCTTGATGCAGGATTTTCGCGGAGATAAAAGCCTGATTGCCCGCGTTTTAGAGGCCAGCCCTGATGTCGCGGCCCATAATCTTGAAACCGTGCGGCGCTTGAGTCCGGCGATTCGAGACGTGAAGGCGGGTTACGAGCAGTCTCTAAGAGTTCTTTCTTATTTTCGGGAAATTTTACCTCAAACTCCGACCAAATCCTCTCTTCTTCTGGGAATTGGAGAGACGGAAGAAGAGGTTTTAGAGTCTTTGCGGGATTTGCGTTCGGTGGGAGTTTCTATGGTGACCCTGGGCCAGTATTTGAGGCCTGATTCTTCCGGCCGGAACCTGCCGGTTCATGAATTTCTCCCGCCCGAGCGTTTTGATTTTTATGCCTCTTGCGCCCGCAAAATGGGTTTTTCCGAAATCGCCTCGGGGCCTCTCGTGCGGAGTTCCTATCATGCCGGAGAGCTTTTTTTGAAAGGTTCAAAAGCCGATGCCTCTTGAAACAATCGTTCATCATAAGACTCAGCGCCTTGAAATCCTCAACCCCGAAGGTTTTGCCGATCCCGCCCTGGATCCCCGCGTTCCCAAAGAGACCTTGCTTGAAATTTACCGCAAGATGGTGGAACTTCGCGCTTTTGACGAGCGCGCCATCAAGCTTCAGCGTCAAGGCCGCCTGGGAACCTATCCTTCGGTTCTGGGGCAGGAGGCAAGCCAACTTATTCCAGCTTTTTGCCTGAAACCCTCGGATTGGATGATTCCGACCTATCGCGGGACTGGAGCTTATTACGCGCGTGGGATGAAATTTCGCCATTCGCTTTTGGTTTGGGCTGGCGACGATCGCGGGACCGTTTTCCCCGAGGGAAATCGGGATATGACTTTTTCTATTACCGTCGGTGGGCATTTGACCTTGGCTGCGGGTTTGGCTTGGGCGGCAAAGCTTGAAAAAAAGAATGCGGTGGTCTTGGCGTATTTGGGAGACGGGGCTAGTTCAAAAGGCGATTTGCATGAGGCTCTGACTTTTGCGGGCATGATGAGTTTGCCGGTCATTTTCCTCATTGAAAATAATCAATGGGCTATTTCAGTTTCAAGGAAAAAGCAATGCGCGGCGGAAACTTTCGCCCAAAAGGCGCATGGCTACGGAGTTTTTGGGATTCAAGTGGATGGAAACGACGCCTTGGCCGTTTTTTCCGCGATGGAAGAAGCCATTCGCCGGGGGCGGGAAGGCCGCGGAGCAAGTCTTCTTGAGCTTGAAACCTATCGCATGGCTCATCACACGACCGCGGATGATTCCTCGCGCTATCGCCCGAAGAGCGATTTGGATTATTGGGCCAAGCGCGATCCGCTTTTAAGGCTCAAGCGATATTTGGAGTCTCTCAAGATTTTGGATGAAGCCCAAAATCAAGAGTTTCTCAGAAATGCGGAAGCCTTGGTGGATGAGGAGATTAAGGCATATGAGGCCTTTAACGAACCCAATCCCCTGGATATGTTCGCCAATAATTATGCGGAAGCCCCGAGAGCTTTAATCGAACAAAGAGCGGAATTAGAAGCCTTATTAGAACGGAAAATGCGCTTTGGGGAAATTGTCGAGGTTCCGCCTCTTGAGGGGCGCTTTCCATGACGGCGACTGCGGTGAAATCTCGGGAACTCAACTTAGTTGGCGCTATTAACGAGGCCTTGCGCCAAGAAATGGAAAAAGATGAAAGAGTCATCGTTTTAGGAGAAGATGTCGGAAAAAATGGCGGCGTTTTTCGCGCGACTGAAGGCCTGTTTGAGCGTTTTGGAAAAGAGCGAGTGGTCGACACTCCCTTAGCTGAACTCGGCATCATCGGTTCGGCGATGGGACTGGCGATAGCCGGGTTTCGGCCCGTTTGTGAGATTCAATTTGACGGCTTTACTCCGTCTATTTTCGATCAGGTTGTTTCCCATCTGGGGAGAATGAGAAACCGCACTCGCGGCCGTTACTCGTTACCCTTGGTGATTCGCTCTCCTCATGGAGGTCTCATTCACGCGCCGGAACACCACTCCGAATCTCCGGAGGCTTATTTTTGCCATACTCCGGGAATCAAGGTGGTCTGCCCATCAACTCCGGAAGACGCAAAAGGTCTTTTGATTGCCGCAATTCGAGATCCCGATCCGGTCGTTTTCTTTGAGCCAAAGGCTCTTTACCGGGCCGCGCGCGGGCCTGTTTTAGACGAGCCTTACGCTATCGATATCGGCCAGGCGCGTGTGCGCAGGGAAGGAACGGATTTGACGATGCTTTCCTGGGGAGCGATGGTGGGGACCTGTCTTAAAGCGGCCGAGAAATTAGCGGAGAGCGGGACTTCAGTTGAAGTTCTTGATTTGAGAACCTTGACTCCTTTAGATTTGGAAAGCGTTCTTAAAAGCGTTTCTAAAACCGGTCGGGCGTTGATTGCCCATGAGGCGCCCAATTCTGGGTCCTGGGCGGCGGAAATCAGCGCTTTGATTTCCGAACGCGCCTTGACTCATCTTAAGGCCCCGGTCAAGAGAGTGGGCGGCTGGGACATCCGCATGCCGCTTTTTCGCCTGGAACGCTATTATATACCCGATATCGATCGCTTGCTCATGGCGTCCGAGGAAGTTCTCTCATTTTAACTTCCATGGTTCAAGGCGCAGGCCCAAGTTCGGCGCGACAGGCTTCGATTTTGGAAAAATCGCGGGGGCTTCAGCGTCCCTTGGTCATGGGAATTGTCAACGCGACGCCGGATTCTTTTTATTCCCGTAGCCGCTTTTTCGCGCCTTCTGCCGCCGCGGAAAGAGCTTTTAAAATGGCGGAGGAAGGCGCTGACCTTATTGATCTTGGGGGGGAATCGACGCGCCCGGGTTCGGAAGAGGTTTCCGTGCAAGAAGAATTGGACCGCGTTCTCCCGGTTTTAGAGCTTCTGAAAAATTTTCCTATTCCGATATCTATTGATACCCAAAAAGCGAAAGTCGCTTTCCAAGCGCGTCTTTTGGGCGCTTCTATTCTCAATGATATCTCGGCTTTGCGTTTTGATCCTGACTTATGGAAAGAGGCGCTTAATTTTGAGTGGGTGATTTTAATGCACCGGGGCGGGGAAAATACAAAGACGATGCAGGATAATCCCGTTTATACCGATGTAGTCAAAGAAATTTCTTCCTTTTTGAAAGAACGCAAGAGGTTTTTTCTCAAGGCCGGTGGAAAACCCGAACGATTGTTGGTCGACCCCGGCATCGGCTTTGGGAAAACCCTCAACCACAATTTAGAGATACTCCATCATCTTCGAGAGTTCGAGAAGATATCTCCAGTCGTCGTTGGCGCATCAAGAAAGGGTTTTATCGGTAAAATTTATCCGGACTCGGGGCCGCAAGAGAGATTGTCCGGTTCGGTTTCTGTCGCCTGTTGGGCCGCTCTTCAAAAGGCTTTAATCGTCCGTGTTCATGACGTCTCAGATACGGTTAGGGCGCTTGAAGTATGGCGGGATATGGCCTTGGGGGCGCATTTTAACTGATGGAACGGCTTTTCGGAACTGATGGGATTCGCGGTATTCCGGGAGAATATCCTTTCGTTCCGTCTTTTCTTCGCGTTCTGGGCGCTGTCGCCGCAAAATTTATTTCCCGGGAGAAATCTTTGAATGGGACTGCCCCAAAGATTTTAATTGGACGAGATACCCGCTCATCCGGACCTTCAATTCTTAAAAATTTAGCTTCAGGCATCGGATCGCAGATGCGGATGATTGATTGCGGAGTGATACCGACTCCCGCGATTTCTTATCTAGTTCCGCATCTCAATGCGGCGGGGGGAATTGTCATCTCCGCCAGCCACAACCCCGCAGAATTTAATGGAATCAAATTTTTTGATTCTCGCGGGCTTAAGATTAGCCTTGAACTCGAGCAAAAAATTGAAAGAGCGGTCAAAGGAAATTTTCCGCGCGAGTTCGCCAAAAAGCCTATTTTTGAGAATGGGTCAAAATACGAGAGAGATTACGCCGATTTTTTAAAAAGCGTTTTTCCTCCGGCATTAGATTTATCCAAGATTACCTTGGTGCTTGATTGCGCCAATGGGGCGTCCTATAAGATCGCGCGTCTCTTGTTTGAAGGACTGGGCGCCAAGGTTCATTGTCTAGGCGTTTCTCCAAATGGCTATAACATCAACCGCGGTTGCGGGGCTCTCGAAACCGGTCCGCTGAGGACCGCGGTGTCCGCCTTAAAAGCCGATATCGGAATTGCCTTTGACGGAGATGCCGATCGCGCCGTTTTCTGCGATGAAAAAGGCGATATCAAGGATGGGGATTTCGTCTTGGGAGTCGCGGCTCTTCGGATGCAGAAATGCGGACTCTTGAAAAAACAAAGCGTTGTCTTGACGACGATGTCGAATGTGGCTTTAGAACAGTTTTTATCCAAGCGCGGCATCTCCACTTTGAGCGTTGGGGTCGGAGACCGCCATGTGACACAGGCTCTCGAAAAAAATGATTTAAGCTTGGGCGGGGAACCTTCCGGGCATATCGTCTTTAGACGATTTTTAAGAACTGGAGATGGGATGCTGACCGCGGTCGAGACCTTGGCGGCTTTAGCGGAGTCTCAAAAGCCTTTTTCCAAGATTCTTCAGGATTTTAAGCCGTTTCCGCAGGTCATTGAAAATGTTAAAGTGTCTTCGAGGATTCCTCTTGAAAGCTTGCCGCATTTTCAAGAAGAATTAAAAAAGCAGGAGTTCGCCCTTAAAGGGCGGGGGCGGCTTTTTGTCCGCTATTCCGGAACAGAGCCGCTTTTACGAATCATGGTTGAAGGGCCAAAGTTAAATTGGGTGAGGGAAATCGCGAGGAATATCGCGGCCGCCTATCGCAGAGATGCGGGCTTAAACCCTCGGGAGAAAGTTCATGGCCAGAAAAAATAAAGGCAAAAAAACCTCGTCTTTTGAGGAGGTGAAATTAGGGTTTGATTTAGACCTGTTCGCCTCTTTATCTCGAATTCGCGGCGGTTCTCCGCTTGATTTGCCGCTTATTTCCTCAATTGCCAAAAGATCCGGCGCGGACCAAATAGTTCTCCACTTAAGATCTAAATCCGAAACCGAGATTTTAAAGCTATGCCGGGGAGAGAGTCGTGTTTGCCTGAAAATTGAGCCGAAAGCGGACTTGGTGGCGACGGCCTTAAAGGCCGGGCCTTTTGCGGCGTGTCTGGTCTCAAGAACAGGAGATCGTCCGGCGCCCGTGGTCTTTTCTGATTCCTCTTTTGCCGCGATGAAAAAAGTCGTTGAAGCTCTTAAAAAGCGCAAAATTTTAGCCGGGGTTTCGGTCAAGGCCGAAGCGGTTAGTTTAAGGCGCGCCCGTGCCTTGGGCGTTGATTTTGTCGAGATTTGCGCTTTGGATTACGCTCAAGCTTCCAGTTCCAAAAAGGTCCGGGACGAGTTGGAAGAATTGCAACTGGCTGTTTATCTCGCTTATGAATTGGGTCTTAAGCCTTGGGTTGGATGCGGGATTAATTATAAAAACGCGCGGGCGGTCTCTAAAATTCCGCATTTATCCGGGATCAACGCGGGTTGGGCGGTCGCTGTCCATTCCATTCTTTGGGGGCTTCGCTCGGCCATTAGCGAGATGAAAGTTTTAATCGCCTAAGGAGAAAAAGCTATGTGCGGGATCGCCGGCTACGTCGGGGAAAGGGAAGCCGTTCCCTTGGTTTTAGATGGGCTCAAAAGCCTTGAATATCGAGGATATGATTCGGCGGGAATCGCGGTTTTATCTAACGGAAAAATTCAGCGCCGAAGGGCCGCCGGCAAATTAGTTAATCTCAAGAATCTGCTGCGCAAGGAGCCTTTGGAAGGCTCTCCGGCTTTGGGGCATACCCGCTGGGCCACTCATGGCAGGCCATCGGAAGAAAATGCGCACCCGCACGCGGATTGTTCGGGATCCCTAGTCGTTATCCATAACGGAATCATCGAGAACTTTTCGGAGCTCAAGGAGAGCTTAACCCAAAAGGGACATCGCTTTGCTTCTGACACCGACACCGAGGTTATCGCGCATCTCATTGAGGATCGTTTTTCCGCTTTGATGAAGGCCTCTTCCAATGGGCATAAAAAAAGCGGCGAGAAAAATTTCTTTGAAGCGGTTCGTTTATCCCTTCAAGACTTAAAAGGGGCTTATGCTTTGGCTATCATTTCCGCCCATGCCCCGGGTTCCTTGATTGCCGCTAAGACCGCGTCTCCCTTGGTCATCGGCCTTGGAGACGGCGAAAATTTTCTGGCCTCCGATGTTCCGGCCTTTTTGGAATATACCCGCCAGGCGGTTTTTCTCGACGATGGAGAAATGGCGCTTTTAAAGGCGGATTCTTGCCAGTTTTTTGATATTTCAGGGAAAGCGGTTCAGAAAAAACCGGTTCAGATTTCATGGGATCGCAGCATGGCGGAAAAAGGCGGCTATCGGCATTTCATGCTTAAAGAAATTCACGAGCAGCCTGAAGCTTGCGAAGAGACCTTGCGCGGCCGAGTGTTTCCTCTGATAGAAGGCGCGCTTGAAAAAGAGGCGGGATTTAAGAGCGGCTATCTTAAAACCGTCAAAACGATTTATATGGTCGGTTGTGGAACGGCCTATCACGCCTGCCGGGTGGCTAAATTTTGGCTTGAAGAAATGGTGGGGTTGCCTATCTTTGTCGAGATCGGATCCGAATTGAGATATCGCGACGTGCGTTTTAAACCCGGCGATATTCTGATTGCGGTCAGTCAATCCGGAGAGACCGCCGACACCTTGGCCTCGATTCGTTTGGCGAAATCGCGAAACGTGCCGGTTTTAGCGATTACCAATACCTTGGGTTCCGCGATTTCGCGCGAAGCCGATTATAATCTCTACACCCGTTGCGGCCCGGAGCTGGGCGTGGCTTCGACCAAGGCTTTTACGGGGCAATTGGCGGCCTTGTTTGCCTTCGCTCTTCATATGGGCCTTTCGCGCAAAACCCTGCCTAAGGCTCGGGCCTTGGAATTGGCGCGAGAAGCGGCGCATATCCCGACCTTGATTCGGGAGACTCTAAAATTAGAAGACAAAACGCGCCAAATAGCGAAAAATTTTTTTAAGAGCCGCAATTTTATTTTTATCGGCCGTCGGCTCAATTACCCCATCGCTCTTGAAGCGGCCTTAAAGCTTAAAGAGATCTCCTATATTCACGCGGAGGGTTTTGCCGCCGGAGAGCTCAAGCATGGCTCGATTGCCTTAATCGATGAAGAGATGCCGGTGGTGGCGATCGCGACCCACTCTCCTGTTTTTGATAAGACGGTCTCTAATTGCGAGGAAATCCGCGCTCGCGGCGGGCAAGTGATCATGCTTAAAACCAAGGGGGATCCCGACGTAAGGGCCGATTATGTTCTAGAGCTTCCGATGATTTCAGAAGCCTTGGCTCCGATTCTTTCCGTCATTCCGCTTCAGATGCTGGCCTATTATGTCGCGGCGTTTAGAGGGCTTGATATTGATCAGCCGAGAAATCTTGCCAAAAGCGTCACGGTTGAATAAAAGGCGTTCGGGCCTGGGCCTGGATATCGTCGAGGTTTCCCGGGTCAAGGCGGTGGCCGGACGCTCGAAACGTTTTTTAACGCGCGTTTTTACCGCTGATGAAATCGCCTATTGCCAGGCCAAAAAAAATCCCTGGCCGCATTTTGCGGTGCGTTTTGCCGCCAAGGAGGCGGTCTGGAAAGCCTTGGGAGATAAAGCTTTGACCTTGCGGGATATTTCTGTTTCCCGAGATAAATTGGGGCGGCCGAGCGCGCTTATTTTGGGCAAAAAAATGCCGGGTTTAGAGCTTTCCTTGACCCATAGCCGGGACTATGCCTTGGCCGTGGCCGTGAGTTGGGGAAAATAAATTGCGCACTTTCGCTAACGCTCTGACGCCGAGGCGGCCCGGGGATCACAAGGGCGTTTTTGGCCACGCCTTAATCTTGGCCGGTTCACGGGGAATGATGGGCGCGGCCCTTCTTGCGGCTAAGTCTTCTTTAAAATCAGGCGTGGGACTGGTGAGTTTGGGAATTCCTCGAAGCTTTGAGGCCTCCGCGGTTTCTTTCGTTCCCGAGGCGTTGACCGTGGGTTTGGATGAGACCTCGACTGGCGCGATTTCACGGCGGGCGTTTAAACAAATCGAGAGCGCTCATCAAATGAGAAATTTTGACTCTCTGGCTATTGGCCCCGGCATGTCCCAACATCCCGAAACGGGAGAATTTCTCAGATTAGTTTTGGAAATGGATATCCCCTCGGTTGTGGATGCGGATGCCTTAAATTTAATATCTCAAAGCCCCGCTCGATTTTCAAAAATCATGAAAAAACGCAAAAATCCCGCGATCTTGACCCCTCATGCGGGGGAAATGGCGCGTTGCCTTGGTATTTCGGTTTCAAAGGCTCTGTCTGATCGTTTGTGGTGCGCTCGCCGGTTGGCGGAAAAATTTAGCGGCGTGGTTATTTTTAAGGGGCATCCAAGCCTCATTGTAGACGTTCATAGAGAAACAAAAAACCCAAGCGGAGACACCGGGCTTTCCAGAGGAGGAAGCGGGGACGCTCTAACCGGGCTTTTGTGCGGCTTATGGGCTCAAAACCTTTCTTCCGGGCGGCTCAAAAATGTCGGAGCGTTTGAAATCGCGGCCTTGGGAGCTTATCTGCACGGGCTTGCCGGAGATTTAGCCCAAAAAGAATTGACCCCTTATGCCATGACGGCCCAGGATGTGATTTCCTTTTTCCCCAAGGCTTTTAAGAAGATATGCCGACAGACCAAGGCCCTCCCGACTTGCGCATTGGGGTACCCGCTGTCACCCCGGCTTCCGCCGGAATGACACCCTTATTATTGTGGCCGGAGCGTCCCTGATTCGGGAACGCTCCGGCCACAAACATTTTGGGAACGAGAAACTACCAAGTGAAAATAATCGGCGGTTCTTGGGATGGTGATGGATCCTCTATCACCGTATTGTCGCTCTTACACCGACCATAGAGCGAGCAGGGATTCGAGACGGTTCGCAGCAAGTCCGAGGCTTGACTTCGGATGTTGAACTCCTGGGCATCATCATTGGCGAGATCTTCGGAAACTACCCATGATAGATTCCAGAGAATTTTTCCCTCAGTCGTCTCTATATATTGCCCATGGGGAATAATATTTTTGATATTGGTGGCATTTTGATCAAATTGGGATAACTCGTCCTCAAGGGCCGCAACATGGGCAAAGAGAACCCTTGCTGGATGCACTAAGCTCGGATTGTGATTATTGACCAAGGCGTCGGTTAGTATCTCCAGATTTCCGCCCAGTTTTTTGATCTGAATATGCAGAGAATTGACCTCATTTGAAACGCGGCCTAATTCCGGCTGAAGGGTCGCTTTGCCTTTGAGCGCGCTTTGAAGGCGAGGAACATAGCTCGTCAGATCGGCGTTGACCTGAACGGCTCTGCGCGTCAGCTTGAGAGATTCGGCGTCAAGTTTCTGGAAGGCGCCTAGAAAACTAGACTGGACTCGTCTGGCCCGATCTGCTTCCTTTTTCTTCATCTTTGCGCCTGATGATCTTGCCTCTCGAACCAGATTCCCAGCGTCGGGTATGGAATGGCTAAAAGACATCTGTGCTCGCAAGGGAGAAGAACCTGCGATCAGTCCAGCAAGTAAGGTCAATATCTTTACTCTTTTCATTTTTATGTGCCTCTGTTTTACGGCTTTTTGGCGCCAAACTTCCGTGCCCGTTCCATTATCATAACACGGGCGGACAAAATTTATATAGGCCAAAAGGCCTATATAAGCTTGGGCAAAGGGCCCATTTCGACTTCTGATTTTTATGACGAAAAACCGCCCAAAGATATGACGCGCGGGTGGCGCGGCGTGCGTTGACTTTAGCCGATTATTATTTAGACTATATATATCAAGGTCTGCGTTTTGAATGGGATGTCGCCAAGAGCGGACTCAACGCAAAGAAACACGGTGATCCGTCTGATATCGGCGAGAAAGGCGACTTGTCGGGAAGCGAAGAACTACTGAACTACTGGAGGTAAATATATGAGAGCGCATTACGACTTCTCGAAAATGAAAGGCAAAAAGAATCCTTACGCATCCCGCCTCAAGCGGCCCATCACTATTCGTTTGGATAAGGGGACTGCGCCCTGCGTCATAAGAAGCTTCAGATGAATTGGACACCGAACGGGGGCCTAAAATCATTCGAAATCACCCACTCGATTTGGAGATGAGCCTTTCTTTTTATTCCTCCAGTGTTGATGAGACCAAGGAACTTGGACGGAAACTCGGGCGCATTTTAAAACCCTTGGATATTATTTCTCTGGCGGGAAATTTAGGCGCCGGGAAAACCGCTTTTGCCGAGGGAGTCGCGCGCGGAGCGGGCTTTAAAGGAGACGTGATGAGCCCAAGTTTCGGCTTGGTCCGGCTTTACCGGACGCGGAAACTCAATCTCTATCATATGGATTTATTCCGCGTGTCTGAAAATGAGACTGGAGAAATAGGTTTGGAGGATTGTTTTGGCGATCCCAAAGGGGCGGTGATGATCGAGTGGGCCAGAGCCGCTCGCATTTATTTGGCTTCCGATAGGCTTGAGATTTCATTTGAGTATAAAAAAGAGGGACGCCAAATTACTTTGCGCGCCCGAGGCCCAAGAGGGCGGCGTCTTGTAGATTTCCTTAAATCTTAACGAGCTAAGGTTCGACCCATTTGCCATGGGTTTTGATCAGATCGATTAAGGCTTGATCGGCCATCTCGGCGGGAACGCCTTTTTTAACGCATTCTTTGCCTACATACAAATTGATCTTATCGGGCGCTCCGCCGACATATCCAAAATCGGCGTCGGCCATTTCGCCGGGGCCGTTGACGATACAGCCCATGATCGCGATCTTAACGCCCTTGAGATGCCCGGTTTTTTTCTTGATGCGTTCCGTGGTTGTTTGAAGATCAAACAAGGTTCTGCCGCAGGAAGGGCAGGAGACAAATTCAGTTTTGGTGATGCGGCTTTGGGCGCCCTGGAGAATATCATAACTGAGGCGCAAATCATCCTTGGGGTTTGAGGAAGGGCTTAACTCAAAGGAATCTCCGATTCCGTCGCTTAAAAGGCTCCCAGCCAAAACGGAAGACTCCAACAGTCTTGTTTCAGGCTGTTCAAAATGGGGGGCGTGGATATGGATGGGGAGAGAAGATTCTTTGGCCGCCAATTTGCGGTATTCATAAATTAAAGAGGATGTCTCGTGCCCTTTAAGGCCTAGCAATGCCGGAAGGCCTTCTTTTTTTGCCAATTCCGCCATTTGAAGAGCTTCGTCGGCGCTTGAGCCTTCGATGAGAATCGGTAAGGAGGCGAGTTTGGCTTGGCGAGAGAAAGCGGGAAAGTCTTTTAAGCCCTTAGTCCAGCTTACGAGATCAAAATGCTTGAGAGTCACGAGAACGAACGGCTCTTGACTTTCAAAGCGGCCCAAAAAGGCTAGACGAGAGGTTTCTGGGGTAAGAGCTTTTCTTAAGCGGATAAAGGCTTCGGCATCCGCGGGAGTTTTAATATCCAAAGCCAGAATTTCAGGGTCCGCTCCGTTCCCATTTTTAAGCTGGGCCTCCAGCCAAGCGAGAACTTGGGATGCGGTTGAGTCGTTAGAAATCGAGGTAATGACCCGAATAGGATGGTCTTTTCCAAGCACAAAGGGGCCGGCGCGCAGGAATGCGCTGGGGCGACGATTATAGTTGTAAAAATCGGGAGTGTGTTTAAGTTCCGCGTTTTGAGGAGAAGCTTTTTGCGCGGGCTTATTCTGATAAGGCTTGGCCAAGGCGTAACAGACTGGAACTTCCAATTCCGGATCTTCGGTCAGGGATACTCGAATCGTGTCTCCAATTCCATCGGCGAGCAAACTGCCAATTCCGATTGCGGATTTAATTCGCCCGTCTTCGCCGCCTCCGGCTTCGGTGACTCCCAGGTGAAACGGATAATCCATGCCAAGTTCCCGCATTCGGGCCGCGAGCAGGCGATAAGCCGCGATCATGATTTTCGGATTGGAGGCTTTCATGGACAAGACGATGTCGTGAAAACCGTTTTTCTCGCAGATTCGGACAAATTCAAGCGCGCTTTCAACCATGCCCAGAGGCGAGTCTCCGTAGCGGTTCATAATGCGGTCGGATAAAGAACCGTGATTGGTGCCGATTCTTAAAGCCCTTTTCAGACGCTTAAGTTTTTCAACTAGGGGAGTAAAGCGTTCTTCAATTCTCTCGATTTCCCGGGCGTATTCGGCGTCGGTATATTCCTTGACGGCAAAACGCTTGGTATCGACAAAATTGCCGGGGTTAATGCGGACTTTTTCGACATATTCCGCGGCTTCCATCGCCGCCGCCGGAGAAAAATGAATATCGGCGACCAAGGGGACCGCGACGCCTTTTTTAAGGAGGCCTTCCTTAATTTTCCCAATAGATCTGGCATCGGCCGGGGTGGGAGCTGTGATTCGGACAATTTCGCATCCGGTCTCGACCATCCGGATGGTTTGGAGAATGGTAGCCTCGACGTTGAGAGTGTCGGTGGTCGTCATCGATTGAACGCGAATGGGGTTTTCTCCCCCGATTCCCACGTTTCCGACCATGACGACTCTGGTTTTGCGCCGATGATAGTGAAAGAGGCCTTCGCAATATTTAAGCGGGCCCATCAAGGTTTCTGACGGAGTCACGCCCTATTCTATAAAATTATCGCGTTTTATGGGGGCGAAAGATAGGTCCTGGCGATGATGCGAAAAGAAGGAAAAAGGTAGCTTCCCTGGCCAACGGAGGTTCCAGAAGAGCTGTGCGCGACTCCAAAATGAAAAATTCCAATTTCGGCGGCAACGCTTTCTTTTCTTGAGTTGACGGCTTCTATCCCCAAGCCGCCCGTCAGAAAAGAGAGATCCCAATTAGATCCGGATTTCGCGGCGTTTAAGGATGTGTAATCCAAGACGTGTCCCACCAGATAAAAGCTTCCCCATTTTTTTGAAATGAGGTCATAATAGAAGCCCGGCGCGACGGTGTATCCGCCCTGGTTTCCCGTCATCCGCAATGAGCCGCCGATGCGGAGTTTGGAGGATACCCCATGATAGACGGAAAGCCCCAAATCCATGAGTCCTTGAGAATCATTTTGCGGGTAGCGGGACGCGCCGACAAAAGCCCCAAGCCCGGTCATTCCAGACCAATCCGTGGCTTGAGAAGTGAGAGGAAAAAATAAAAGGAAAGACAAGATTCCCAACAGCCGGTTTTTAATGAGAGGCCTCCGGAAGCTCAAAATAGAAAGTCGCTCCATTGGAATTTGAAGGGTCAAACCCGATAGTCCCGCCCATTTTTTCAACAATGATTTTTGAAATGCTCAATCCCAAGCCCGTTCCGGGTTCGCTTTCATGGCTGTCTCTTGAGAATTTCTGGAATAGGCGGCTTTTGAAATAAGCGGGAATCCCGGGGCCATGATCGGTGACCTTGATGTTGATTCTGTCTCCATTTTTCGAGCTTTCGATTTCAACCTCGGATTCATTAGGCGAATGCTTGATGGCGTTTGAAAGGAGATTCGCCATGACCTGCAAAAAGCGTTCGCTGTCAACATTGACGGAAGATTCCGGGTAGTTGTCTTTAAAAGATAGTTTGACTTTTTTCTGCATCGCGTAGGTTTGAGCGGCTTCCAGGCTTTCTTTGATGAGTGAAGAAAGCCAGATTTCTGAAATTTTAAACTCGATTGCCCCATATTCCAATTTTTGAATTTCCAGAAAATCTTCGATCAGCCTACGCATTCGATGACTGCTTTTAAGAGCGATATCAAGGATATGGCGGTTTTCATCCAAAGAGCCGCTTTTTCGGACATCCGCAAGCGCGGCCAACGAGCTATAAATGACGGTTAGCGGGTTTTTGAGCTCGTGGGTCATCATCGAAACCATGTCGGCGTTTAACTGGGCCTTTTCTTTTTGAAGGCGATCTCTTTGCCGTATCTGATTTAAAATGATCCAAGTCGACAGAGACAAAAACAAGACGGCTAGAAAAGTTTCAATCAGAATTGAGAGCATGAGCTTTTTTGCCCGAACCTCTTCAGACCCCAAGCGGTCTTGAAGAAGCCGCTTTTCTTCTTCTTCCATTTGGGCTATCAAATGCCTAATCTGAGACATTAAATGAGAACCCTGCTTAATCGCTTGCCGCCGCCGCTCTTTCTCTAGAGGATATTTTTGCGCGATTTGGATAGTCTGGTCGGCTTCTTTTAAGCGGTCTTCCGTATTTTCTTTGAGTTTGAGCCAATTGGATTGCTGGCGGGGATTGTCGGATATGAGAGGCGCAATTTCCGCCAGGCGTTTTTGGGTGTTTGCCACGCTACGCTGATATCGGATTAACAAGATTTTTCTTCTGGAGAGAAGGTATCCTCTTTGGTGGCTTGACGCCGCCTGTAGAGCAGAATAAAAATGATCTAGACGCCAGAGTACGTCGTAGGTGTGATTGGCCCATTGGGAGGCGAATTCGGCTCGTTTGGCGTTTTGAAACGAAGAGTAAGCGCTAAAAAGAATGAAGCCTAAAATGACGAGAGCGCTGATAACAATCCCGCGCAGAAGCGAAATTCCGCGTCCCATAGTTTAGAGAATCTAGCATATTCGCCTTCGGTTATGTCGTCGAAGAGGAGGTCTTTTTGGGGAGTTCCGATTTCGGAACAACCGGCAGATCGAAGAAAAATTCCGTGCCTCGCCCCTGATGGGTGTTAAATCCGATATTGCCGCCCATTTTTTCGACGATGGCTTTCGAGATTGACAGGCCCAGCCCTGTCCCCTGTTTTGAGCCCTCGGCTTGGGCGAACTTTTCAAAAATACGCGATTGGAATTCTTCCGGAATCCCGCGTCCGGAATCGATGACGGAAATTCTCACAAAATCATCCCATTGACTAGAGGCAATTTGGATGGGGTTGCCCTGGGATGAGTATTTGACCGCATTGGTCAACAAATTCGCCATGACTTGCAAAAACCTGCCTTCATCGACATTGACCGTCACGGGGGGAATAAACCCGCGAATATGAAAAGAGACTCCGTTTTTTTGAGCGTAGGCGGAGTTTAAATCCACGGCTTTTTTAAGTAGCGGTTCTAGCGGGAGAGGATGGATATGAAATTCCATGCGACCATACTCGAGCTTTTGAATATCCAAGAAATCGTTGACGAGCTCAATTAAATGCGAGCTGCTCTGGTAAGCGATTGAAAGGAGTTTTTCCGCGGTGGGCTTGAGAGACTGCTTGACTTCTTCCATTAAAACCGAGAGAGACGCATGAATGGCGGTCAAGGGGTTTCTCATCTCATGAGTCGCCATCGCGATAACTTCGTCTTTCATCCGAATGAGCCTTTTTTGCTCGGTAATATCGCGGGCGCTCGCATAGATAACGCGTTCCGGAAGGGATGCGACGGCATTCCAGCGCAGGTAGCGGAAACTCCCGTCTTTACAAAGAGTTCGCGCTTCAAAATCGGTGATCGTAAATCCCAATGTCAAGCGCTCGATTTCGCGCATCGCCGCTGTGCGGTCGTCTGGATGGAATAAATCCAAAATAGGGCGAGAAATCAGTTCCACCGGAGCGTATCCCAGGGTTTTTTCCCAGGCGGGATTGACTTGCTCAAAAAGGCCGTCAAAATTAACGACGCAAAACAAATCGACCGAGATTCGGAAAAATCGCGCGCGCTCATCTTCCAGGCGCAGTCTTTCGTTGAGGTCTTGATAGATAATCCATGCCGCTAGGGAAAGGAAAATGAGCGCGGAGACTATCGCGGCGGTAATAGCCGAAGACATCTTTTCGGCGCTTTTTCTGGCGATAGCGACGCGAACGGCCAGGCTTTTTCGTTGTTCGCTTTTGATTTTCTCGATATAATCTCTAATCAGTTCGGTGATGCCGTCGGTTCGCCCGGTCTTGATGATTTTTTGGGCGGCGAGAAACCCGTCTTTTTTTCTGATTTTAATGAGGAGGTCAGCGATTTTAAAGCGCTCGATGATGAAGGGCTCAAGCATCGTGATTTGTTGCTGACCGATATCCGGCGGAGCCAAGAGAGAGTTGATTCTCTTTAGCGTTGTTAGGGCTCGCTGCCGATATTCAGAATAGGAATCGATGTATCTTTCTTGTCCGGTAATGAGATAAAGCCTTTGTTCGCTTCCGGCGATCTCGATTTCCGACAGAAGTCGGTTAAGAAGGTGAAGATCCTCCTGGGTGTGAGTTACCCACTCCTGGGTTTTGAGCAACCCTGAAAAGCTGTAATAAGAGGCAACTCCTATCGCCACCAAGACCAAGAAAGCGGCGAAAAAGCTGACCGCGACCTCGCTTCTAAGAGAAAAACGAATGCGCATATTAATCTAGGATTAGTCTAGTAAATATCGATAGCGGCCCAGGGACCGGAGAGATAAATTCTGTTGCCGGTCATTTTCTTGGCCTGGATCAGTTTCAGGACAAAGACGATATCTCTCTTTTGAAGGACGATGAAAACCTGCTTGCCCGCAATGGGCAATTCCTTGATTGCTGCGTCATCTCCAAAACGGTCTTGATTCTTTTTCAGATTTTTCGCGTAAGCCAATTCTCCGGTCCAGTTGAGCACTTTGTCCACCGGATGCTGGGTGTAAAACGGGATTCCGTGGAGATAGATGCCATCGGTATAGATTAAATCCCCCGGTTTGATGAATTGATTGATGAAGTGTCCGATGTTTTTCGCGCTTAGAAAGCTCGAGTCGAACTGAAAGGCGTAGAGACCTAGAAATCCAACCAGGTAAGCGCAGAGAAAAGGTTTCCATAGCCAGAT
>JAKAQV010000011.1 GCA_021819565.1 bacterium
TAAAGTCGACTTATTTTTATCCTAAAGTTTCAAGCGGCTTTGTGTTCCATGCCTTTGAAAATTAGATTATTAGTAGAATAGGACCATGGGATTTCTTCTTTTTTTATTTCTTTCCTTGCCGGCGTCGGCGGCGCAATCGCTGGCGTCTTTAAGGCAATCGACGGCTCCCATCATGATTGTTCTCCCGCATGAAAATGACATTTTTCCCTTTGCCTCCCATGAGTTCGTTTTGGGATCTGTTTCAGACCCCAAAGGCCATTTTGAGATTAACGGCTCGACTGTTTCCGTTTATAAAACAGGCGCATTTATCGCATGGCTTCCGGTTCAAACTGGAACCTTCACTTTTCACTCGACTTTAAGCGTTGGAAGCGTTCGCTATGATTATGACCGCGATATCTTTGTCGAGCCTGTTCCCGCTCCGATGCCGCGCCGCCCTATCGCGATTGACCCTTCAAGTGTCAGCCCTTCCTCGAATGAATCTTTGCGTCCGGGAGATGTTTTGCGTGTCGCTTTTAGAGGCAGCCCGGGAGGCAAGGCCTGGTTTAAAATCCCCCATCATTCCTGGGTCAAGATGTTGGAATATAATCCATCCCTGGGTCTCTACCAGGGGTTTTATCGGGTGACCGGAAAAGATTCTCTCAAAGCTTCTTCCATTGAACTTTATTTAAGCGGCCGCAAACTATACACGAAAGCAAAGGTTTCAATGACGGACGCTTTTGACAGAACAGCCACTGTCCAAGGCCGATATCCCGTGATGATGAAGTCTTTGCCGGAGGCGGGAGAGATGTTCTCTCTTTTGCCCGGGGCCCGCGTGAAATTGGGGGAATCCATCGGCGCATGGACCTATGTCCCATTGAGCGCGGATCAAGGCGGTTGGATTTCATCTCACCATCTTAATTTATTGCCGCTTCAATCCGCTCTTCCTGATTCGGAAACGGGAAGCGTGATTGTCAAAGGCTCCAGCGACGGCGCCAAGGTCGTTTTAGTGATGTCGGAGAAGGTTCCCTTTGAAATGAACGAATCCTCCGATTTGACGCGCTTAAAGGTCCTTGTTTATTATGCGCATATCCATACCAATTGGATTGTTTATCGGGATGATTCTTTTGTCAAAGAGGCGCGAATTAAACAGCGCGCTAAAGATGTCGTTGAGCTGACGCTTTATTTAAGGCCTGGGCAGCGTTTATGGGGATACCATGCTTCTTATGAGGGCAATTCTCTGTCAATTGAAATGCGGCGGCCTCCGACAATCGCTCAAAATGCCCTTGAAGGTCGCACGATATTCTTGGATCCGGGCCATATGCCGTCAGAGCCCGGCGCTATCGGCGGACTTGGGACGAAAGAAATGGATGTCAACCTCGCGATTGCCAAACGCGCCGAAAAAATTCTGGAAAAAGATGGCGCCAAGGTTCTTTTAAGCCATCAAACCGATACGGAAGAAGTGGGGCTTGCTGATCGCCCGAAAATGGCTTGGGATAATCGCGCCGATGTTTTTATCAGCATTCACAATAACACTCTCTCGCTGGGAGAAAACCCGTTTAAGTCGGCACATGGGTTTTCGATCTTTTATTATCTTCCCCAAAGCCTGCAATTGGCGCGCTCGGTTGAAAAAGAATATAAAAAGACTTTGCCTTTGCCTGACGAAGGGGCCCGCTACGGAAATTACCTGGTTTTGAGAATGACGGAAATGCCGGCGATCTTAACTGAATCGGCATATTTAAGCGATCCCGCCCAAGAGGCCGAGCTTTTGGACCCTTCTTTTCAAAATAAAATCGCAAATGCGATTGTCCGAGGTGTTAAATCTTTTTTTAATCGCCTGCGCGTTAAGACGGTTCGTCCAAAGACGGCGTTCAAACAGAAACCAAAAGCCTCGATCGCTTCCCGGCACAAATGGAAAAAGCGCAAGATTGTCCGAAAGAGGAGAAAGCATCATGCAAGAAAGTCCTGAGTCCAGGCTTTTGTCGGCGATTCTCGAAAATTTAACGGGGGGCTTTATCGCCATTGACGTGGAAGGAAAAATCATGATTTTAAATCCCGCGGCTCGCCGTATTTTAGATTTGCCGGATGGGCTCAATTTAGATTTGCCGGTCGAGCAGGCGCTTATGGGCGCTCCGGATTTCGCCAAAATCTTGTTAGACACCTTGGCGACCCGCAGTCCCATCAAACGCCATGAGATAAGCTGGCTTCATGGTAATCGCCGCCGATTGATCGGCTATGGAACGATGGTTTTGAAAGATTCGCAGTCTCGCTTAATGGGAGTCGCGATTACCTTTCAAGATATTACGCCGGCTACATAGGAGGGTCCAATGAAGTTAGGAGAAAAAGCGATTGATTTTTCGCTCAAAGGAGTGGATGGAAAGGTTTATTCCTTAGCCTCTTTTGCCGAGGCCAAGGCCCTGGTCGTTATTTTTTCTTGCAACCATTGCCCTTATGTTCAGGCTTATGAAGACAGGATAATTGAAATCGCGCGGGATTATCGAAATCGTAAAGTGAACCTTGTCGCGATTAACTCCAATGATTCCGTCTCCTATCCGGATGATTCTTTGGAAGAGATGATCCAGCGCTCAAAAATGAAGGGATTTAATTTTCCTTATTTACATGATGAGACACAGAAAACTGCCCGCGCTTATGCCGCGACGCATACTCCGCATCTTTTTGTTTTCGACTCTCAAAAGAGTTTGGCCTACACCGGTAAAATCGACGACAATTGGGAAAATCCCGCGCGGGTTCAAAAACGCTATCTTCGGGACGCTCTTGAGGATTTGCTAGAGGGAAAGCTCGTTCGCTTACCGGAAACTCATGCTATTGGGTGTACGATCAAGTGGAAAAAATAATTCTTTGCCTTGTCCTTGGGTTTTCGCCATCTTTGCGTGCGGCACAGAATTCGCAAAGTTTAAAATCCTTCTTTGATCAGTATCAAGTCAAAAAGGAAATCGTCAAGGGTCCGCGCGGAATTTTAAAACACCAATACATCGTTCCCGATGGTCCTTATTTCCAGCTTTTTGACTGGGATATGTATTTCATGGCGGCGGCGCTCAGCTACGATCATGTGTCTCGGCCGGTGATCGGCTCGATTAAGGACTTTTTATATTTCGTCGACGAATTCGCCAATTGGACCGGTTATGCCCCGAGAGAAATCGCTCCGGAGGCGTTGTGGGCTCTTCCTGAAATGTGCAAACCCTTCATGGCCCAGGCCGCCGTTCTTGCCTCTTTGGAATCGGGAGATTTTAACTGGCTCAAAGATTCCGATATCCCGCCTTCCAAGGATGTTCATTACCGGAAACTCCAGATCTTTGAGCGTCCGGATGCCGCTCCGAGGCGTTCCTATTACCACAAGCTTAAAGACATGGTTTCTTTTTGGGAAAATAATCGCCGGGCACCCGATGGGCTTTTTGTTTGGTATAACGGGGTTGAAAGCGGCATTGACAATAATCCCGCGGTTTCCAATTCTCCCAGCCAAATTACCGAGGGCGTGGATTTACAGTGTTATATTTACCGGGAATATTTGGCGCTGGCATTTTTGGCCGATAAACTTGGGCGTCCAGATGACGTTTCCCAGTATCTGTCTAAGGCCGCGGCGTTAAAAAAATTAATTCGCAAGAAAATGTGGTCCGAGGCAGATGGGACCTATTGGAATATTGATTCCCGAAGCGGCAAGTTTATTAAGATCAAAACCTGGACCAATTTCATTCCGCTGTGGACTAAGATCGCCACTCCCGGACAAGCGCGGAAAATGATTCGCAATCATCTTCTCAATCCCGCCGAATTTTGGTCGCCTAACGGCATTCGGAGCCTGGCTAAGACGGAAATTATCTACGATCCGCGGGCGGGTTATTGGCGCGGGCCGGTCTGGGTCCTTTCAAATTATTTAATGATGCATGGGCTTTTGAATTACGGATACAAGTCTCAAGCCTTGGAATTGGCTCAGAAAACGGAGACATTTCTAATCAGGGATTTCAAAAATAGCGGAGGGATGAATGAAAATTACAATCCCGAGACCGGCGGCCCGACCGCTGGAGGGCATTTCGTTAGCTGGAATTTATTGGCAGAGCATATGAAAGAAGAAGCCCTGTCGGGAAAAGATCCCACCGCTATTCCATCCCTTAAACAAAACTTGCCTTTAAAGAAACAGTGAAAAAGAAAATCGCAAAGGCGAAAAATTTCGCGCTTCGGCATGAGAAAAAAATCCGCTATTTATTCGTGGGCGCGTGGAATACTTTGTTTGGATATTTCTGTTTTGTTTTCCTTTACCATTCCGGAGACTGGATGAGACGGCATTATTTGTTCGCGCTTTTGATCAGCCAGTTTTTGGGAATAGCCAACGCCTATTTGGGATATAAACATTTTGTCTTTAAAACCAAGGGAGGATATCTCCGGGAGTATTTTCGTTTTTCCGGAGTTTATTGGGCCATTTTTGTTTTTAATTTTTTTGCCTTGCCTTTTTTGGTTCACAAAACTTCTCTCGGTCCGGTCTTGGCGCAAACGGTTTTACTCCCCATTACGGTGATACTCAGCTACGTCGTTCATAATCGTTTTTCCTTTAAAGCCGCTTGATTTAAGGCTTAAGTCATGGCATAATGTCTCTGATGATGATACTAGACCCTGTAAACGCAGTCACCTCCATTGAGTTTTATAAAAAAGTTGCGCAGCAATTTTGGGGCCGGACGATTGGATATTTATGCTATATCGCCTTTGCCTTCGCTTTGATTTCCACGGTGGCTTTTAAGCTTTTTGTCGGCCCTGAAATTGACAAGACCTTTTTCTGGCTTGAAAAGTCCATGCCGGTTCTGACCTTGTCGAATGGAAAAATGACGTCTAATTTGACCGCCCCTCTCACTATTCGGCATCCCGACGACCCCGAGGTGGCGTTGACCATCGATACCGCGCGCGTCGATCCGGTGACTCCTCAAATGCTGGAAAGCCAAAAGGTCATGGCTTATGTCGCCTCCAACGCCCTTTATGTGATGCGCCGTCCGGGCGAGTTGAGAGTATTTGACTTTAGCTCTCAAAAACTCAGCAAACCCTTGGTTATTAATGCCGATTTTTACGAGTCAGCTCGCCATTTTCTCGATAAAATCCTTTATCCGTTCGTGCTGGTTTTGGTTTTTGGCCTGTTTATGGTTTGGAAGACCCTGGCGTCTCTGTTCTATTCCCTCATTGCGATGGCGATTAATTCCCTGTTGGATGCGCGGCTTCCTTATAATTCTCTGTTTAACGTCGCCGCCTACGCCCAGACCTTGATGGTCATTATTCGCGCGATATTTTTGTTCATGCCTGGTCCCTTGCCTGGGGCCGCGCCCATTTCGCTGGCGGTGACCTCGGTTTATATCGCTCTTGCGATCAAAAAAATTCAGGGCCCACAAGAAGAAATCGCCTAAGCTCTTTTAGAATCTCAGCGTGATGTCCAGGCGATTGGTCACTCCTAAGAGCCCAAAAGGCACCCAGGCGTAGTCGATTCGGAATTTTCCAATATCAAGCCCGCCGCCGCCGGCGATTCCGCTGAGTCCGTTAATTCCGCGGGCGTAACTTTGATTATATCCAAGGCGCAAGGCGCCGCTGATATCATCGCTTTTAAAGACGCTTTCCAGTCCCACGCTTAAATAGGGGGCTTGGTTTGAATCGGCGACGACATCCATTCCGGCGTTGAGAATATCGGATAAATGCCAGATAAACCCTCCCCTGATTTCCGTGGGAAGAGGAGAGGCGACGTTGCCGACCTGTATTGGGGGGCCGAGATTGGTGATGGATGCCCCCAAATCCACCGGGCGGTTTCCCACATCGGTGATATGAAGGGCTTGAACCCCGAGGTTTAAAGCGGCCGTGGCGGCTTGGGCGTTATCGATTTGAGAGCGAATGATGTTAAGGCCGCCGCCGATTAAGAGAGATTTCCAATGCTGGGCGTAGGAGATATTCATCGCCATATCATATGGAGTGAAGTTGCCAACGGAGTTCCCAGTGTTGTCGTAAGCGGTTTGAGGAGCTTGCGAGAAATAAAGGAGTCCGGCTCCCAACACCCCGCCATTTGAGAGCGGAAGCGCGTAAGAGGCGGAGCCTTCGTAAGTGGTTTGAAGAAGGCTGTCATAACCCATGTCAATTTCCGATGGGTCCTCGGGCTGAAGCCGGGCCAGCCCCGCGGGATTCCAAAACAAGGCGTCAGCGCCTTCGACGGAGGCGGCGGCAACGCCTCCCATGGCGGGAACCCGGGCCCCCGTGGGGATTTGAAGAAATTCTGCTCCGGTGGTTCCAATGCTGCCGCTGGAGAAAGGGTTGGAGGGTAAAAAAAAGGCGGCCTTGGCTCCGGAAGACAATGCGGAGATCAGCAGAATCAGCGGTAGAATAATTAAATGGGCCAGACGGGGCCCTTCCGAGTCGAAAGCGTTTCCCCTTGAACCTTGTCCAAATCCTTGGGGTCTTTTATTTTTAGGGGAGATTTGTTTTTTTCCGTTGGTTGATTCGCTGCTTCGACCTTAGTTTCCGGCGAAGCCTCTCCAGTTTTTGAAGAGTCTTCTTTCGGGGTTTCTTTGATGGAAAGTTCCAACTGTTGGGCCGAAGCCGGTTCCAGCTTTTCAGTTTTGGAATCATTTTCCGGCTTGAGAACGATAGTCGCGTCTTCCTTGGGAATCCTCAGTTTTATTTTTTTGTTTGTGGAGGAAGTCTCTCCGGATGCTTCATCGCTAGGTAGATTTTCTTTTGCGGGAGTCGCGGGTTGTGCCGCTGGAGCAGAGACATTGATTTGGGATAATTTTTCGGTTTGGTCTTTGAGAATTGCGGATATTTTTTCAAGCGCCTTGAGATTGTTTCGAGACTCGGAGATGAAAACTTTTTCAAGGGAATTGAGCTGTTCCGTAAGCTTAGTGATCCCTTCGCCGAGCATTTTAATTTCCTCAAAATGACGGGAATCCTCTTTAGCTTCAGCGGCGGATTCTTGGGGCTCGGGAGTCGGTTTTTCTTCTTCCTGCGCTTTAGGCGTAGAGGCGATGACGGCATCAACGGGCGCGGGAAGGGGCAAATCTTCTTTTTCCGATTCCGCAGATTCTAAAATGGCGTTTGGAATTAGATGGGGGGCCTCTTGTTTTTCCGCGGCCTCGGAGTATGCCCCAAACGATTGAGAGGCCACGTCCTCGGGAGTGGGGGATTGCGCCGCTTCCGCGCCATCTTCCTCGGGAAGATTGTTTTCTTCTTCGGACTCGATGGCCAGGCGATATTGCCCTAACAGGAAAATGAATAGGACCAGGCTAGCGAGAAAACCGCCGGCTGAGATATAGAACCAGACATCCTTGAGCAGATGAATAAGCATACGAAAATCGTATCGCAAATGAGGGGAACTGTCAAGAGCCCTTGTTTCCGAGTGAAAAAAAGCTAAAATACTTTTCCGGAACCTGAATTGCGGGATAACAGAGGCAACGAATATGCATTTAAAAGCGGTAGACATCTTCGGATATAAATCTTTCGCGCAGAAGACCCATTTAGATCTCCAACAAGGCATTAACGGTATCGTCGGCCCTAACGGCTGCGGGAAATCCAACATCATGGAGTCTATTCGCTGGTGTTTGGGCGAAAGCTCCTGGAAATCCTTGCGCGCGGAAGCGATGACGGATGTCATCTTCGCGGGAACGGCGCGAAAGCCCGCTTTGTCTTTTTGCGAAGTGACTTTGACTTTCGATAATTCTTCTCAGGGCCTGCCCATTCCGTTTTCCGAGGTGACCGTCACTCGTCGGCTGTTTAGATCGGGAGAGTCTCTTTACTTTCTAAACAAGAGCCAATGCCGGCTCAAAGACGTTCGCGATTTATTTTTAGACACCGGGCTGGGAAGCGGCGGGTATGCCGTTATCGATCAAGGCCGCGTTGAGACGATGATTTCGGCCAAGCCGGATGAACGGCGGGCTTTCTTTGAGGAAGCCGCCGGCGTTGCCAAATATAACGCGCGGAGAGAAGAGGCTCTCAAGAAACTCGAGCATGTCGAAGCGGACATGGCTCGCGTGATGGACGCCCGCGCCTTGGTTGACGAGCAGGTCAAGAAACTTGATTCCGACGCCAAAAAAGCGAATTTGTTTCAAAAGTACAAAGAAGAGCTTTCCGCCGCCGAGGCTTCCCAGATACTCAAAGAGATTGCGCGGCTAGAGGCCCTCCTTGAAGAAGGGCGTTCAAAGCGGCAGCCGCTGGAAGAGGCCTTCGGCCAAAAGAAAGTTGAAATTGACGTTTCCGGGGCTGAAATCTCGGCTTTAAACTTGGAAGAGGCTCAGGCCCAGGCTCAAGCGATGGAAGCGGGAAAGAAATCTTCCGAGATTAAGTCTCAACTGGCGCGCTTAGAAGAACGGATTCAGTCTTGGGACCGAGAGGCCGGTTCTGCCGCGGAGCGGGTAAAGTCTCTCCAAGCCGAAGAAGCCGCTCTTAAAGAAAAAATGCTCTCTATCGACGAGTATCTCGATAAGGCTCGTCTTGATTTTGAAAGACTGGAAGGAGAACTCCAAAATTTCCGCCAAGAAGTGGAAGGCGAGACCGAAAGAATGGAGGGATTGACCGCCCAAGTTTCCCAGGCCCAGGCGGCTTGGGAAGAGAAGGGCCGCAAAGTCCTTGAGGCGTCGGAACGGCTTTTGATTGAAACCCGCAAGGTCTCGGAAGGCGAGTCGGATTTAACCCGAATCGAAGCGCGAATTCGATCCTCGCTGAGGGAATACGGCAAGGACCTGGAAGTTGCCGCCTCTTTGGCTGAAGCGCTTAATGCCGTGCGTTTAGAGTTTCAGCGCTGCGAACAGGTTTTAGAGGAATCAAAGGCGGAACTTACGACCACGCGCCAGGAATTGGAAAATTGGCGCCTTAAGGAAAAAAATTTGGAACAGGAGAATCTGCGTCTTCATTCCCAGATCGCCGAAGTGCAGGCTCAACTGAAAGCCCTAGAAGCGCGGGGAGAGCAAGATTCTTATTGGGTCGGCGCTCAGACGGTTGTCCGCTCCGGGCTTCCGGGAATTGTCGGGACGCTTCAATCTCTTTTTGAAGTAGAAGACTCCGTGCGCATTCAAATTCAGGATATCTTGGGCGAAAAACTTCATTCCGTGGTTTGCGAAGATTCCAGCTCCGCCCGAAACGCGATTGATTTTCTAAAATCTTCGGGCCGCGGACGCTGCCGGTTTTTGGTTCTCAGCTCCATTCCCTCTGACTTTTCGGAAAGAAGCTATCCGGAAGAGTCGATGCCGCTTTTATCCAAAATTAAGTTTAATTCGCGCTATGATAATTTGATGCATTTTCTCTTCGCGGAAAGCTACGCCTTGGGGCCCTTGGTTTTCGGCGATCATTGGGTTTGCGGCGGCGCGGCTCTTTCCGAACAGGAAGGATTGTCCTTGGCGGATATAGATCGTCTTCGGAAAAATCTCGATGCCCTCAAAACAGCTTTAGCGGAAACCGCCGCGCAAAAAGAAGCGGCGGCGGCCGCTATTGTCGACTGGGAAAGTAAATCCCGCGCCGCGGCGCAAAAAATGACGGAAAATTCGGGCCGCAGAGAGGCCTTGGCCGCGCAGCTGTCGGAAAAAGAATCGGTTTTGGCCGCTCGTCAAAAAAATGGTCTCGTGGTTGAATCCGAGGCCATTGAGGGCTTAAGGGAATGGGCGGAAGCCGCCGAGAAAATTAAGGAGATGGAAGAATCTCTTAAAAACTTCCGGGCCGCAGAAGAAGAATCGCGTTTGTCCCAGGAAGAATCTTTTAAGGCTCTTTCTGTTCTTAAAGAAAAGCTGGTTGAAGAAAAAGCCCGGCAAGGCGCCGCCAAAGCCCGGCTTGAGGCCTTGGAAGGACAAGCCTCTCAGCTCAAAAATTCTTGCGAGCGTTTTGAACAGGAGAAGCAATCTCATCTTGCCTCCATTAATCGAGCGGTGGAGACGATGACTTCCTTATCATCCAAACAGGAGGAATGCGCTTTAAATATCGCCCAGGGACGGCAGGAACTGGATGTTCTGTATCGCGACCTGGCTTCTTCGGAATCGGAATCAAAAGCGGCGATGGATAAACTCCAGCAGCTGGAGTTTGACATTCATCAAAAAGAAGAAGCGCTCAAAGTAATCAAAAGCAACGCCGACGCGCTTCAAGAAGAGCTTCATGCGCTCGATATCGAGGCCAGCGCTTCTAAGAGCGCGCAGGAAGGTTTAAAGAGCCGTTTGTGGGATCAATGGCAGATCACATATGACGAGGCAAAGTCTAAATATGAATCGCAAGAGGAAGTAAATCCCGAACGCCTGGAATTTTTAAGGAAACGCATCAATAGCCTCGGACATGTCAATATGGCGGCGCCCGAAGAATATCAAGAATTGACCCAGAAACAATCTTTTCTCAATTCCCAGATTGAGGATATTTCCAAAGCGCGGGAAGATCTCAAGCGCGCGATTCAAACGATTAATGATTCCACCCGGGAAAATTTCCGCAATACCTTTAACGAAATTCGGGAACATTTTAAGAAACTCTACGGCGTTCTCTTTGAAGGCGGGGAAGCCGATCTTGTTCTCAGCGATCCCGATAATATTTTGGAAACGGGCATCGAAATCATGGCCCAGCCTCCGGGCAAAAAACTGCAGAGTTTGTCTTTGTTGTCCGGTGGAGAAAAGGCTTTGACCTCGGTCGCTCTTCTCTTTGCGTTCTTTATGGTTCGCCCGTCGCCTTTCTGCATGCTTGACGAAGCCGACGCGGCTTTAGACGACGCCAATGTCGATCGCTTTGTCGGGCTCCTTAAGGAATTTGAAGCGCGGACGCAATTTCTAATCGCTAGCCACAACAAGCGAACGATGGAAGCCGCCAGCGCTATCTACGGGGTTACGATGGAGGAGTTTGGAATCAGCCAACTGATCAGCGTTGACTTTAAAACCAGAGAGTCCGCTTCTCAGGAGTCTCCGGTTGCATCGAATACTCCGTCTTCAAACCAAGCCCCCGTCGCGGCTTAGGCTTCGTTGCGAACTCTAAGTCCGAGAAACTTCTCGTCGGCGCCGGTTTTGAATGTAGGTCCTTTGCCGGAAACCCTCTAGGACCTTTGGCCCATTTTTTTGCGCTCTTCTAATGTTATATCTAGATTGAGGGGGAAAATAAAATGGATTCTCTCAATAGAAATCAAAGCCAACGAAAACACTCTCGTCTTAAGGGGTTTCACTCGGATAGGCGAAAATCAATAATCTTTATTGATCGCCAAATGACGATTGGAAGTTCCGATATTTTGCGAGAGAGTTATCACTGGGTCGTCAAGCGCAGAACTTGTTTAATCGAGAAATAGTCAAAAGCCGCCCGTGGGCGGCGGTTTTTTTATTTGGGTTTTGTTTTATGAATTTAGAATTAGTCCAAGCGGGATCTGCTTCCCCCAATCCAAATTTGGATACGGATTTTACCAATATGATGGGTTGGATGAGCGGACAATTGGCCAACGGCCTTGGCTTTAACGCCGGAGAGACCTTCGACCCTCCCAGAGAAGTGACCGACCGCAGAATTGAAACCGATTTGTCCTTGGGTATCGGAAACATGCCTTTTAATAAGTCTCAGTTTCCGCAATTAGATCAGTCTCTTCAGGCCGTGGGCATTGAAAATTTCTTTCCCAATTCGGTTTTGTTTCCCAACCTGACCATGCACTTAAGAGCCGGACTGCCCTGGAGATCCGATTTCGCTTTTCGCTTTGCCGATATGACCACTCCGTCCTCTTACCGGCTTTCCAATTCTCTGACGGGAGACGGGCAGTCTAATTCAATTGGAGCCACCTTGCGCAAACATTGTTTTGGGCAAGACGGAGACCCCCTTTTAACCTTTGCGGCCAATTTTAATCACGTTTTCGGACATTTCGGATATGGAACTTCGTTTTCCGGAAATCTTCCCACTGGAGGGTCCCAAAGCGCTTCCGTCAATGAAAACGTATCGGGAAATCTAGGCTGGAACGTCAATAGTTTTGGCCTCAACGCGATCGTCAGCCAAAAATTCGGAGCGTGGATTCCTTTTGTGGGAGTGGGATACAACTATGTGACGGGGCTTGTCAACGCGGGTTTGACCGCTATTGATTCGAGCGGAAACTTGGGCCCCATTCAAGGCGCGGCGACCAGCGGGCCGGCGGCTAGCAACGGCAGCGTCATTTTTGGCGCGCAGCTCAACCGCTCTTGGGCCAATTGGTTTTTTAACGGGGAAGTCGAGGCCATAGGGCCGGATAAGGGGCAGGCTTGGATCGCTCAAACAGGGTTTTCTCTTCCCTTTTACATCGGGAAAAGCGGGAAAGCTCAAGATCAAAAAGGATCGGACAGGAAAAATCCTCCCTTGTCTCTTGAACCGGGAGGCGTGATTATTCTTCAGTAGGCGCTGTTATGATTAAAAAAACGACGACTTTTTTGTGCGCGGTCTTGGTTTTTGTCGGCAGTGGCATTAATTCTCCCGTCTTTGCCTCCGCTCTTCGGTCTAATTTTGAACCCGCTTCTCCTGAGCGGATAAATATATCTCTCTCTGCGGAATCAAATCTCCCTCAAAATATTTCAATGGAGGGAATTGTAAACCAAGACTCACTGCCTTCCCAGGCTCTTGTTTTGCCCGCCTCCGCGCCCTCAGCCGGACCGTTAAAAGATTTGTCTTTAAGAGCCGCTCCGGAAAAATCTAAATCGACATCCGGCCAAAGAAATACTTCCAATGCGCTTCAAAACCCGCCCCGGAATCCGGAGAGTCCCAGCGAAAATCAAGGTCGCCCAAGGACTCTTCTAGACTTAAACCACAAGCGGATCAATTTCCGGGGCGTTTCCGCGGTTGATTTTGACGGAGACGGCGGGTCACGCCGATTGGATTTAGACGCTTTTGCCAGCGTTTCGGAACTCAAAGGCGTTTTGTCGGATGGCCCCAAACTTCCCGGACAGAGTTTAAGTCCCTTTTCGTTTCATCTTCCCTCCGGGCAATGGGCTTCGGCCAGGGATGAAGGCCTGGAGGGTTTTCTCTATTCCAAGCTGGAATTGGAAAAGAGCGGACAGGGAAATTTAGAGCAGTTGGAGGATTATTTTCATTATCTCGATTCTTTGTTGTCTCCAATGGGCTGGGCCGCTTCCGATTTGGAGTCTCTTGAAAAAATTCATTCATCCGTGGCGGCGCCTTCCGAGAAAAACGCGCGCTTAAACGAGTGGCTCATTTCCGTCGTTTCAAGTTATCAATCTCAATTAGAGCTTTTAGATCCTTCTTTGTGGGCCAAACAGGCTTCCATCTATCTTATTTTCGCTCGCGCTTATAATCGCCTCAAGCCCGGCGAGAACTTTCTTGATTCGCTGGATGAGGCTGAATTGTCTCGAATCAAGGATAAAATCAAGGCCAATGCGCTGTGGTTGATGGATATTTTTGAAATTGGGGAAGTTCACCGCTGGGGAACCGGCGGGGGATCGGCTTATTCGATTAAGGGATACCGCGTCAAACCTGAACTTGGCGGAGATGAGGGACTTAAAAATCTGATCGCGCGCGCCCAAAAAATGGGGATTAAAGTGGGAGTTGACTTTATTCCAAACCACGTTTCATTAGACAGCGATTTTATTAAGGAATTTCCCGAGGGAGTGATGAATGTCGTGCCCCCGCAAAATCTGAGCGATGAGGAAATCATGGCCCAGGTTCCTCTCCACAACGGGAAACCCGCGTTTTATCTTCTGCATACCGATCACTATCCCGAAAACGGCGGGTATGTTTCCAAGAAAATCCTCGTTCAGTATCCGATTACCGATTACGGCGGAGACATGTGGACGGATTTGGCGCAGATGGATTACAGCCGCCCCGAGACCCGGCAATGGGAATTAGACCAGACCAGTAAAATGTTCGGGCCCTGGAGCCTCAATTTCGTCCGCCGCGACATGGCTTATGAAATTTTGAACGCCCGTTATTTCCCCAGATGGCTTTTTATTCTGGAGCATGAACGAGACTCATCTCAAGGCTGGATGCGAGAGGCCTTGACCCAGTTTATCGAGGATTTTAAAGCGCGCTGGCAAAAACTCAATGGCGCGGAATTCATGGCCCAAATGGCCCAAACCGCGAGGAAAGAAAATTCCTCCGCCGCTCTTTTTGACGAGGCCTATACCAATTTTAGCGACTTGTCCCGGGCGGGTTCGAGCGCGGTCTATAATAAAAATACCCACGATGGGAGCCGCGGGCAATATGGGCTTTATGACGCGATGGTTTCGGCTTCTTCTGGGGGTTCGGTGGATATTCTCCGAGAGGCCTTAAAAAACGTGTCTTTCCGGATGTGGCAGAAAGGCGGCGCCGGAGAGCTTAATTTTATCGGAACCCATGATGGGGGAGAAGGAAATCCCATTGATAAATTCGGGCGCTATTTTAAGGCCGCGGCCCTGACCGCGCTCTTATTCCGTCCGCTTTTGACCTATAACGGACTGGAACAAGGCGTGGGACAGGCCGAAAACCTTATTGGCGATCTCTCAAAATCCCAGGACACGCAAAAGGCGATTCCCTTTGATATTCCCGTTCTAATCAACTGGAAAAATTCCAATCCCGAGAATCAAAAATATCTGGAGACTCTCTGGGACATGGGAGAAAAATACAAAGGAGTGCTGGGAAAAGCCCTCGAGGTTTTGTCTCCGCAGAGCCCCACTTCCATCGTCGCTTGGTCTTCGGGATACTCGGAAAATGGAGTTCAAAAAGCCCTGATCGGAGCTTCTAATTTCGGCGGGAGATCCGGCGCGTTTTTTAATATGGATTCTCCGACGCTAGAAGCCTTCGGGGCTTTTAAGCCGCGCGCGGACCGCGATTACCTTTTGCGGGATGTTTTGCATCTTCAGAAAGATGGAACTCCCGTCGTCTACACTCGCAGCGGAGCGGATATGCTCAAAAGCGGCCTTTATATCGGGCTTGACGCGGGTCAAACGCAGCTTTTTGAAGTTGAAGAAGTTCAAAAGGGTTCCTCTGGAACGAAAAAAGCGCCGCTTTCTTGGGATGAAAAAACCCAGCGCTTTGTCGAAGCCTCTTGGGGCATTTTTGGGCTTTTACAGTTTCCGCAGATTTGGGCCAATACCGTCAATCTCGCGGCGGCGCATCCTTTGTTAAAAGCGCTGGTTCATTTCTTTGGCGTTTCTGCTGGGCATCTGTCCGCTATCTCGGGCATTCCCTTTATAGGAGTTCTGTCGGGGATTTTGGCCGACTCTATTTTAATGTCTTATTTTATTGGAAGCAAAGAATATCCGCCGGCTGTGGTGCAAACCATAGGAGTGGTGATGGCAAGCCTTATGCTCAGCCAGGTCGCTTTGGCGGGTTTTATGCCCGCGGCGATTTATTTTGCGGCTTTTCCTTTGATCTTGTCTCATCTGGCTATTAATGCCTTAAAATGGTCGGGGCATCTGCCGGAAAAAATAGCGGGTATCCCGGTTTGGGGCGCCTGGCAAAAGGGTTTGTCTCTTCTCGGGCTTTTTCTTCTTCCCGCCGGCGTCGCTTCCATGTTTGCCCATGCTTCTTTAGGCGTTTTGCCTTTCGCTTTAGGGGGAGTGGCGGCTTTGTCCGGGCTTGGTTTTATGATCGCCGAGAGGTACGGAAAACTCTCTAAGAAATGGCAGAACCATTGGTCTTCTTTCGGCGCTTGGCTGGCCACTTTCTTATTTATGTTCATGCCGCTCGCCCAAATTCACAGCATCTGGAGTAATGCGGTCGGCATGCACGGCCTTTCGTTACCGAGTTTCCTGATGGGGGCCATGGGGAATCTCCTGATGCTGCCTAGGGCGATTATGACGCAAAACAGGATCTGGTTTGTGGGGAGCGCTTGGGCGGTGCTGGTGGGTGGGCTTGGCGTTTTCCTCAGTTTGTCCTTGCACGGCTTGGTCGGCGCCTGGCCGTATTTGGCAATCTTGTCAGCCTCGGCTCTTTCTTTTCTTTACTACGCGCTCAAACGAAACCAAAAACATTTCAAGGAGTCTTCACTATGGCGTTCCCTTCATTTTCTGATCTCAAAAAAATAAGCCCTCGAAAGTCGCTTCTGATTGCGCTTTGTCTTTTTGTTTCCATTCCGGCTCTCGCCAAAAAAAAAGAGCCGTTGTCTTCCTGGCTTAATCGCGAAAAGGCAGTCGCCGTCAAAAGAATGTTCGCCAATATTTCGCCTAAAGGGGGAGCCTTGGGCGCGGTGGCTGCTTCTCCCTCAAAACAAAACCCAGATTATTGGTATCACTGGATTCGAGACGCGGCGATTACGATGAATGAACTGGTTTACCGGCTTGAAGGCTTTGAGACTCCGGAAGAAAGGCAGATTGAGACTCAAATGCTTAAAAACTACGCCGCTTTTTCCCGGCTCAATCAAAAGTCGAAAGCGAAAACCGGATTGGGAGAACCCAAGTTCAATATGAACGGCTCTCCCTTCAACGGTCCTTGGGCCCGGCCTCAAAACGACGGTCCCGCCTTAAGGGCGATAACCTTTCTCCATTGGGCTTCTCTATTAGAAAAAGCGGGAGATCAAAAAAGCGTCCTCAACCTTTACGATCCTAAATTCCCGCAAAATTCCCTCATCGGAAAAGACCTCGACTACATTTCCACTCATTGGAAAGAGCCTTGTTATGATTTATGGGAAGAGTCTTTCGGCTTTCATTTCTTTACCCAGGTGCTTGAGCGAAAAGCCTTGCTTAAGGGATCTCGCCTTGCCCAAAAACTGGGAGATTTTCCCCGCGCTCTTTTCTATAAGAATGAGGCTAAATCCCTTGAGCTTGAGATTTCAAAACATTGGAATTCGGGCCGCGGTTTTATCATGCCGACGGTTAACCAGACCAATATGCGCTATAAAAACAGCGGGCTGGACTCCTCCGTCATTTTGGCGGTCTTGATGGGAAATACCCATGACGGATTTTTTTCTCCGGAAGATGATCGCGTTTTAGCCACGGCCTTGGCGCTTGAAAATGTCTTTAAAAAGATTTATCCGATTAATCGTCAAAGAAAAGCCCTGGGAATCGCCATTGGACGGTATCCCGAGGATCGTTACAACGGGACCAATGTGTTTAAGCCTGACAACGGGAACCCCTGGGTTTTAAACACCGAGGCCTTTAGCCAATTCTACTGGACTCTCGCCGCCGATTATTCCAAGAAGGGTTCAATCGCGCTCACTCCCCGAAATCTTTCTTTTTTTAAAGCCTTGCCGCTTAAGCATAAGTTTGTCTCGGCTTTAAAGCCAGGCGAGGTTCTCCGCGCTCCGGATCCGCTGTTTCAAATTCTGATTGGGGCTCTTCGCCGCAAAGGGGATAGTTTTATGGCGGTAGTGCGCCGCTATGCCAATCCTGACGGGACGCTGTCGGAACAGATCGATCGCAAGACCGGACGCATGGTTTCCGCTCAGAATTTAACCTGGAATTATGCGGGCTTTTTGTCTCAGGATCGCGCGCGGCATTAGGCTCGACTTTATTAATCCTGGAAAACCTACGGAAAACGCCTTTATTGAGAGATTCAATGGACGATTGAGAGAGGAATGCCCGGAATTTAGCGAAATATTATAATCTTAAACATGGGGGAAAAGTTTTTCTTCAAACTGATTGGATCTGCTGGCAATAAGAGGTTGCGCTTTCGGATTCAAACGTCGAGGGGGAAAATATTGGAGTTCATGGTTCAACTGGAGTTACATATTGAGAACTGGTGGAGGGCAGTCGTCCGCTATGACAATGCCCATGATTTTGCCCATCGCGATATTCTTGACTTCACGGGTGGTGAAATCGCGAAAACATCGTTGAAGCTGGGGACGTTGGAGGAAGTCATAGAATATGCCGAACAAGACTTGACGGATCGCGCGGATTGGTACGTGGAGAAATTTATAAAAACGAGGAAAATGCAATGACAAGTCATGAAAGAGAGCAGATGAGAACCGATATTGCCGAAACCTTTGCCTTTGTGCGCTTTATTTTAAAAAATCCCAAGATGCTAAAAAAAATCAGAAATGGTTCGGAAGTGAAAATTCTTCCGTTTGGCGCCGGATTAGCCTCATCTTCCAGGGTTTCCCGTGGCGTCCAGGTTTTTACGGCGGAAACAGTCTTTCACAGCCTGTGATTGCGCGATTCTTCTTAGGTCCTTTGTCGAAAGCCGTCTAGGCCTTTGGACCCATGCGAGAAATAAAGATGCGTGATATATTCTTCTCATGATGAAACATAATGAACATGGGGGAGCAAAGATGAAAAACAAAAAAAAGTTGATGGGAGTTGTCTCCTTTTTCGCAATGTTAATGTCCCTATCGTTTTCCTCTCAGGCTGCAAATACTGGAAGTGATGCCGCTTTTGCTAAGGATATTCAAAATGACTTTAAAGCGGTTAATGCAAGAGTCCTTCCTTTGAGAGAGCGCGCTCGGCATGAAGATAAAAAGGCGGTTAGGAATCAAATCCTCAATACGAAATCGGTTAAAGATACATCTGTTAAAATGGCTGATCCACAACAAGAATACCAGTCATTCGATATAGAAACCTATACACATCTCCCATTGTGCGTAAAAAGTAACACTGTCGATGCAGTTTCAGTTTTTTCTTTGCCACCTAACGCAGGGAATAGTTGCATTGCGGATTTCGAACTGACAGGTGATGGGGGACTCTGTTGGCAGGTGTGTTCTGAAGACTGTAATGGGAGCGGTGCCTGTTGGTTGTCATGCACCTACCATTGCACCACTCAGGGGGGAGAGGGAGATCCGAGAAAACATGGATAAGTTACTCTCTTTTTCTTAAGTAGAGTATTTTTTGGCAATATCAGTGGTGGGAAAAAAGAGAACGCCTATTCAGAAGGAATGGGCTGAAATTGCGGTATTTTTTTTTGTTATTCTCCTTCCGGCCATATCATCGAGCTTCTACTCTCTTTTCTTTAAACAACAAGGTTTTGATTATGCGAGATTGTATTCCCCTTGGGGATTTTTTAATCAAATTCAATCGAGCATCCCGCTTGGCCTCCTTGCCGCTTTTTTATTGGTCTACGGGGATCATGATCCGTCTTATTTATCTCTCTCTTCCCGTAAATTATCAATCATCAAACAAATTATGGCGGGCGTAGGTCTCTGGTTTGCCTATTATCTTTTCTTCACTCTATGGGATGTCGTTGCCGCTCTCGCTCAAATCCATGTTCCCCATACTAATTTTCATTCCGCAACCCCTCTTCCTGAAGAGACCGTACTGAATGGCACGTTTGCTCTAGTCAACGGTATTTCTGAAGAGATTATGCGGGTATACCTTCTAGCCCAAATTGGGAAACTGACGACGCGGCGTTGGGCGGTAATCCTTCTAACCGCAATTTTGATCTCTTCCTATCATTCCTATCAAGGCGGGTTTACCCTGATTGCCTTTCTTATCGCCAATATTTTTCTGAGTTCTTTCTACCTTTCTTCCCAATCTCTATTGGCGCTTTGTATATGGCATATTTTGGCCGATTTTTCGCATCCGACGGCTCTTTTAGGTTGGAATGTGTTTAGTGGATTCATCGGAGGTTCTTTCATCATAGGAACTAGCTGGATTTTTGGCCATTTGGGGATAAAGATTTAAAACTCGCTCTTTTTTTTAATGTCGCTTTGAAAGTAGGCAGTCCTGACTTCGTTGGTCAAACAATTATATGGAAGAGGCATTAGGTCTTTTGTCGAAAGCCCTCTAGGCCTTTGGACCCATCCCCGGAGTCTTCCGGGATGTTATAACTAGAACATGAGTCGGGTTCATCTCGGAATTCAAAAAAAGGCCCTTTTCGGAAGTTTCTTGGCGGTTTTTCTTTCCCTTCCCGCTTTTTCTCAGGAAAGACCGGTTTCTGAAAAGGCTCCTTTACCCCTGGGCGAAATAGCGCCTTTGTCTCCGGCGCTTGAAGATGTTTCTTTGCACTCGGATTTTCCGTCTTTGCCGGATTTGCCCCAAGGGCAACTAGAGAATTTGGCGCCAAGCCCGGCCTTGATTTCGGCTGTCGGATCCGAAGACGCGAAGACCGATCCCTCAAGACAGGGTCAAAACCTTTCTTTGTCGGATCGAGCATCGGGGCAAACAGCGAACTCGGGGACGGTCTTAAAATCCTTGCCCTCCGGCGGCTTGACTGCGAAAACAGGCCTTTTAAATTCAAGACGTAAAAAACCCAAGATCGATTTTGACGGCGCTCAAACTTCCGCATCGCAAGAGAGTGGGGTAGAAGCCTGGGTTTCCCAAGAAGAGGGCGTGGCTTTAAAACGGATGATGCTCAATATTTCTCCCACAGGCGCGGCCAAGGGCGCGGTGGCGGCTTCTCCTTCCAGAGAAAACCCCGATTATTGGTATCACTGGGTGCGCGACGCGGGACTCACGATGAATGCGGTGGCGACCCTTTATCAAAACGAGCGCAATCATTCCCGCAAGCGCCTTTATTTGAAGATGATGAAAGACTATGCTCGGTTTTCACGCTCTAATCAGCTTGCGCCGACATTGTCCGGGATAGGAGAACCTAAATTTAACATGGATGGAACTCCCTTTAACGGTCCGTGGGGGCGGCCGCAAGACGATGGGCCGGCTATTCGGGCCATTGCCTTGATTCGCTTTGCCAAAACTCTCATATCCGAGGGACAATGGGGTTTGGCCCGCAAACTCTATGATGGGAAACTGCCCACTTCTTCGGTCATCAAAACGGATTTGGAATATGTGTCTCATTTCTGGAAGCAAACAAGCTACGACCTTTGGGAAGAAGTCAAGGGACATCATTTTTATACCCGGATGCTTCAAAGAAAGGCTCTTTTATCCGGAGCGGAACTGGCCCGCATGATGAAAGACCCCGGCGCGGCCGATTTTTACGAACAGCAGGCGGCGCTTTTAAAGCCGGAAATTGAAAGGCACTGGAATGAGGAAAAAGGAATCATCGTTCAGACCTTGGACCAGGACGCCGGATTTAATTACAAAAAAAGCGGGATGGATTCCGGCGTTATCTTGGCGATTTTACAAGGGGCTTTTGAGGACGGCTTTTTTTCGGCGTTAGATGACCGCGCGCTTTCAACGGTTGCCAAAATGGCGGAGGTTTTTAAAAACCTTTATCCTATCAACCGCAGGGCGGACGCGCCGGGCATTGGCATCGGGCGCTACCCCGAGGACCGCTATTTCGGCGGCAACCCATGGGTGATTTCAACAAACGCTTTTGGGCAGTTTTATCTTCGTTTAGCGGAAGACTATGCGGCGCAAGGATCTATCTCGGTTACGGATCGCAATCTCGCCTTTTTTAAAGATTTAGATTTTCCCGGAAAAGAAAATCTTCGTCCGGGGCTCAAAATTGAAAGCTCAAGCTCTTTGTTTGACCCCATCTTAAGCGCGCTGCGACAAGAAGGCAAGCGATATTTAGAGACCGTTCGCCGCTACGCCAATCCGGACGGCTCTCTATCGGAACAAATCGACAAGGACACCGGGGCGATGATCTCGGCCCGCGATCTGACCTGGAACTATGTCAGTTTCTTAAGAGAAGCTTGCGAAGGGCGGGCTTGCCTACTCAATTCATTTTCAAAAAAGCCTAAAAATCCGTAAGATAGAGTTTAGACTATGCCTGAAGAGAAAAAAGATCCTATCGCGCGCGTGGCTTCAAACATCGCCCACGAACTTAGAAATCCTCTTGCGGTTCTAAACAATTCCCTTTATTTTATTCGCGCTAAGATAGATAACGAGGCGCTTGACCCCAAGGTCCGTAAGCATTTGGGCTTTTTGGCGGAAGCCATTAAGAACCTAGAGACGGAAATCGAGCGATTGCCGCAATACCTCAAGCCTCTCAATAAAAAGGGATAAAAATCAGGCGTTCGTTGCCCGCTCTATTTCGAGATGAGGTATCCGACCCCCACTCCGATGAGCCCAAAGACAAACATTCCAATAGGGCCTAATAGAAGCGCTCCTAAAAGCCCGCCATAAGCTCCAATGAGCCCCATGCCTTTCCAAGGCAGTTTGGGCCAGGAGGATTTGTCTTTTTTCTGGCCACCGCCACAATCAACGGAAGCTGCCGTTTTCCCGGAATTGGGCTTGGCCGCGGAATCTTGGCCGGAATTTTGGCTTGCTTGGTCTTGATCGG
>JAKAQV010000141.1 GCA_021819565.1 bacterium
TTTACGCTTTTTAAATCCCAATTGAACCGCAATCGACGCTTCTTGATAATCTTGGTAGGCCCTCAAAAATATTTTTGGATGGGGATGGGAAAAGCGGTATACCTTCGTTCCCTCATAAGAATTACTGTAAACATTTTTAAAATAGGGACTACTCTCCATCCACTGAACTTGCTTGGAATAGGTGAGAAGGTCAGCTGAAGAAGAAAATCCACTAAAAAAAATAGGAACTGTTTCAACATAATCAAGGTGTTTATTTATAAGAAAGCAAATCCATTCATCCGGATTTTTAGCTACCGCAGTTCTGGCATAACGCCGATCGATCAGCATAAGCAAAACATCATCATAAGTAGCAATCCGAGCGGACGCTGGAGTATTTAGTTTAATCCATTGAAGAGTATTGGAAAAGACAATTGGATTTTTTCTTGGTCTCATGGAGATAAAAAGCCGGTCAATAGCCCCGCAACGGATAAAAACGACTGCGCTTAAAATCAAGGCTAAATTCCGGGTTTGAACGGAGGAATCCACAAAGAGCCCGACCATGACAAATATCCACACAAAGGGCAAAAAAGGAATCGCGTATCGAACGGAAGAAGAAGGCCACAAAAAATGCAGGAAACTCAATAAAAGAATGTATAAAGCCAGGGAAAAAACAAGCGCCTGATGAGAGGGATTCTTGATGAGTCGACTAACCCCTCTTGAAAAAAAGACAATCAACAATATCCCAAACCCTAAACTCATCCAGAAGGGAAATAGCGCCCAAGTCCTGCGATAGGCGCCCAAGGGAGCTGCCCCCCAAAGCGAAGCGACAACCTTCATGATATGGAAAAGAGGGTTCCCTTTATTTTGCGGCAAAGAGGCTTGCGAAAGCCAGTTGTCCATATAGCCGGTCGAAGTTCCCGCAAGAAGGTGATTTCTCAAAAGCCATAAAGCCAAAGGAAGAAAAGATACAAACCCAAAAAGAACGGCTTTCTTCCAATTAAAACGCAGGGAAATTAAAACCATAAGACACAAAATGAGAATTGCCCCATGAGGTTTAATCAGCGGAGATAAGGCAGACAATGGCGCCCAATAAAGAATAGAACTTTCTTCCGCATGGGCAATCGCAAAAAAGAGAATCAGGGAAATAGCTAAATAGGCGGTATCTAAAAAGATCGTGCCGGAATAAAAAAGAAGAGTCGGGTTGATTGCAATTAAAAGAAAAGTTAGTAAGGCTATCCCGGAAGTTAAAAACTCACGGGCCAAGCGCCAAGAAAAATAGAGGGCAATCAAGATTTGAAAAAGCCCAATAAAAAAATAATAATTCCAATGTCTGCCTAAAAAATGGATGGGCAAGGCCAAAAGGAGGGGATAACCCGGAAGAGGATCGGTTATTGGCAAATTCATCAAGGGCAAATGAAACTGCCCATGCCAAAGCGATTGCGCCAAAAGAATGAAGAAAGGCTCATCGCCGAAGCCGCCCAAGAGATGTTCATGGGCCGCAAAGAAATAAAGAATGCTCACGAACAGAAACACGATTCCTGTTCCGATTTTGACGTGTTTTGATTTGAATGCGGGAAAGAAATTAAAAAAAATCACAAAAACCCAAAAAAGAGGGCCGTCCGAAGGCGGCCCTCTTTATCCGATCCTCGAGACAAGAGTTAAGAACCCGCGGGAACCATACTCTGACAACTGTTAGGCGTTCCATTACACAGAATCCCAGAATCTGCCACACCTTGCGTATGAGTGTAGGTGACAGTATAACACCCATATTCTGTAGGACATTGAGCATTATTGCTTACTCTCGTAAGAGTAACTGTATACGTGTTGCCGCTTCCAACAGTGTCTGCAGAAAAATATTTCGGCTGGCAGGTCGCATCTAGTGGAGTAGGTTGATTCTCTGATCCGCCATTAGTTACAACGGGAGCACTGAGACTTGCATAGCTTGTCTCTGCTAGATAATAGCGAGATTCCGCCCCGCGTAAAATATCAAGACAATTCATCGCCTCTGCAAAGCGGCCCTTTTCAATAACCGCGAAATATTGCGGAATGGCGATGGCGGCCAAGATGCCGATGATTAAAACGACGACCAAGAGTTCGATCAAGGTAAAACCGGACTCCTTTTTACGCTTTGCTTCCATGATTGGCTTCATTTTTTCCCCCTGTTTTTGATTTAGACGACAATGCTAGTTTATCATAAAAATCTGAAAAAAATGTGAAAGCGAAAAAAATTTTGTAGAACATATAAATGCCGCGAGTGCTTTTAGTCGAAGACGATGATTCCGCCGCCAAAGCGGTAGAAAAATCATTGGGAATGGAGAAGGGGTTTATCTTGAAGCGTTTGCCTCGGCCCGAGCGGCTGATTTCAAACCTTTTGGATTTTAAGCCCGATCTCATTCTTCTGGATATCGGGCTTGCGGATTTTGACGGAAGGCAGATATTAAAAGAAATTAGAAGAAACGCCTCGGTCAACGATATCCCCGTTATTTTTCTCACCGGCCTTTCCGGAGAAAAAGACAAGGCCTTGGGCCTTGACCTAGGGGCCGATGATTACCTGACCAAGCCCTTTGGGGCGCTAGAACTCTTGGCGAGAATTCGCGCGGTATTAAGGCGCGGGCGCTTTCGCGCGCCCAAAACTCCCCAGACCGGATTGTTTATGAATTTAGAGTCTCGCGAAGCTTTTTTGGACGCAAAGCCGCTGAAACTTCGGCCGCGGGAATTTGAGATTCTCGCCCTTTTGGCGGCCAACCCCGGCAAGACCCTCGAGCGGTTTTTCATTATCGAACGGACATCTCCCTACGAATCTAACGCCTCTCCCAGAAGCCTGGACGCCCATATCAAAAATATCCGCAAAAAACTGGGCAAAAAGGCATTCACTCTTGAAACCATTCCAAAAGTAGGCTATCGGCTCAATTTCGATGCCCTCCAATAAAAAAAGCCTTTATTTCGCCTTCCAAGGGCTTTTCTTCGCGGTCCTAACGCTGATTCTCGCATTCTATCCGGGCGCGTCCCAGATGAGCCTCGGGCTTCGCTGGGTGGTTTTATCTTGGAGCGGTTTAACCCTTCTTTTTTTATCTCTCGCGCCCTCGACAATACTGGAACGCTGGTATTTTCAGGCGACTTTTTTTATCGGAGACGCCTTAACCGCCTCGATTGCCCTTTTCTATTCCTCGGGAAACGCTAATCTTGATCTCATTTACCTTTTCATCGTCATGGGAACCGCTCTTACCTCCAATTGGAAGCAAAGCTTTTTGATTGGAATTATTTCTCTCTCGTTATTTTTCTCAATTAATTTCGCCTCTCACAATTTGGGCACCAGCTTTTGGCTCAAAGCGATATTTCTGGTCGCAGCCACCGCGCTTCTGGCTCTTCTCTCGCTAGAGGCGCGGCGAATACAAAAAGAAGAAGAAACGCGAAAGAAAAAATGGGAAGAAGCCCAAGCGCGGCTAGAGTCGGTTTCCGACGTCGCCGCCCATCTCGCCCATCAACTCAAAGGCCCGCTATCGAATATTTTGGTCAGCGCCGATATTTTGGAACAGCGTTTAGGGCCTCCGGCCGCTTCGGAAGCCAAAGACATCCGAGAGGAAATTTGGAAATGCCGCGCCCTTTTATCCCGCATCATCGAAATGGGGCGAAGAGAATCCGTAAGGCTTGCCCCCGTTGACTTAAGGACCCCCATCAAACAAGCCCTTCACTCCCTGGAGCCTCAAATACGGGCCAAAAAAATCAAACATGAAATGGTGGGATTTGAAGACCCGCTTCCGGTTTTAGGCGACACGGAATTATTGGAACAGGCTTTCACGGTTTTGATCCAAAATTCCGTCGAGTCAATCTCTCCAAATTCTTCGGGGCGCATCCGCATTTTGGCCCATCTGGGCGCAAAATCTCTCTTTAACTGGGAAAGGGGAAAAGTTTTCATTCAAATAGAAGATAATGGATGCGGAATAACTATGCTTGACCGCGCAAAACTCTTTATGCCTTTCTTTACGACTAAAAAAGAGGGAACTGGCCTGGGGCTATCCTCGGCGCTGAGAATCGCTCAAAAACACAACGCCACTTTGCGCGCGGAATCAGAAGGGCCCGGACGCGGCAGCCGTTTTATTTTTGAAATTCCGCGGAATTAGACCCGCCTCAATTCCGCTATAATAACTCTGTTAGGCGCCTGATGACTCATCATAAAAAAATAGGTCTAATTGCCGGTTCGGGAAAGTTTCCCCTCCTTTTCGCCGAAGAAGCGAGGAGATTAGGGGTTTCCGTCATCGCCATCGGTATGCCTGGGATTACCGATCCTAAGCTCGAGAGTTTGGTTTCTCGGCTTTACTACTTCAAGCTCGGACAACTCTCAAAGCCGATCGAGACTTTTAAAAAAGAAGGCGTCAGCCAAGCCGTCATGGCGGGAAAAGTTCAACACGCTTCTCTTTTTGGGGGAATTTCTCCCGACTTAAGAGCGGCCAAAATTTTATGGAGGGCCAAGGACCGCCGGACAGACACCCTTTTAGGCGAAATCGCCTCCGAACTTCAAAGCGAAGGCATCGAGCTTTTGCCCTCGACGACTTTTTTATCCCATCTACTCGTACCGGAAGGAATATTAAGCCAAAGAAAACCTACTCAAGAGGAATTTGAAGACATCCTCATCGGCTGGAAAGCGGCTAAAGCGGTAGCCGCTTTTGACATCGGACAAACCGTCGTATCGAAAGAGAAGGCGATCG
>JAKAQV010000142.1 GCA_021819565.1 bacterium
TACTTATATTTATTTGATAATTTTTAAATTAAGATATATTTTATTGATTTTTAAAATTAGCAGGTGATCGGTAAAGAAATTGGAGGCAAAATTTTACCAAGAATTTATAAATTTTGGGAATACGGACGCAAAAAATGGAAAATGCGCTCGGAAATCAAGGAGTCAAGTTCATACAAAAAAACCCATGAGGCGCGGTTTCAAAAATTCGCCTCAAATTAAGCCAATTTAAGGAAAGAAGATTCAATCAGGATAAAACCAAGCAAAAACCTAAAAAGACGGGAAGAGATAAGCCCAGACAAGACCCAAAGCAAGCAAAAAATATCCGCCTAGAATCAAGATGGGAGAAACCCAAGAAGCCCAGTTGCGGCCCAAGGGGTCGCACCAGGATAAAACCCAAAAGCCCAAAACCGCCACTAAAATCCCGCCCCACATCAGCCTTGTCCCCCACCAAGTGAAAAGCGGGGGCTGGGAAGGTTCTAAAAGGGAGGCTCTCTTGGGTTTTTTATCCCCGCGGCGATGGCGAGACATGGCTTAAACTCTTAAAGATGCCTTCGCTTGCTTCTCTTTTGAGCCAAAAGAAAGCGCCGGACCTTTTTTAACTCCTTTTTTGCCTGAGAATCTCTAGGATCAAGGCTTAAAGTCTTTTTCCAGAAGTGCTGAGCCTCCTGATAATGGCCTAATTTCTGCGAGCTCTGGGCAAGAAAAAAATAGATTTTTTGGGGGGCAATTCCGATATCTTCATTTTCAGATGGAACCGCCTTTAAAAGATGGCCAAGGGCCCCTTGATAGTCTTTTTGACTCAAAGCAATTCTTCCTAGGTAAAATTCCGCTCTTTTGACGCCCTCCGGCGATGAGGCCTTGGCCAACTCGCTAAAGATTCCCGCCGCGGAGTTCTCCTCATGGTTTTTCCACAGAGAAAGGGCTAGATTTTCTTTAATAACCGGGTCTTTGGGAGAAAAATAGCTCAGGCGCTGGTACTCCGCCAGAGCATCGTTATAGCGGCCCGCCTGAAACAAGAGTTTCGCTTCCCTTTGCCGGATATCTTCATCGTCGGGGAAATTGCGCAGATACCGCTGATATTCTTTAAGGGCAAAGGGGTAAAACCCCAGGTTTTGGTACATAAGCCCTCGGTAATAAAAAATGCGCGAATCCAGCGCTCCAAGAGAACGCGCCTTTTCAAGGGTATTAATCCCTTGTGGATAAAAATGAGGACCCTGTTGGAAGTAATCAATTCCCAGGCTCACCAAGGCCTTGAGGTCCTCGGGATTGTTTTTAAGCCTCAATTGCGCCTGAGAAATCGTCAGAGCGGGATTTTGGACGGAGACCTTTCTTCCAAAAATAAGAACCGCTAGCGCCAAGACTCCAACTAAGGCCAGAAAAGCGGATACGATATAGGCTCTAAGCGGAAGGCGAGACTTCTCCCCCCCGTGACTTTTTTTAATTTTGACGAGGGGAGAATCTCCAGAACTCATTCTTCGGCCGACAAAATATCTCCCAAGGTCAGAGGCGAGGGAGCTTTAAGATATTGGGCCACGCGAGCGCGCTCTTGTTTTTCATTGTAGCGCTTAATAGAGACAAATAAGCGAAAAGTTTTAGCATCGACTCCAGAGACCAATGCTCCCACCTCATCTCCCACCTTGGACGCTTCCTCATCCATTTGAGAAGCCGGACAGAAAGCAACGACCGGGCTTCCTTTCTTGCCTTTCTCCGAAACAGGCTTCTGTTTCTCGCCTTTCACTTGAGAAGCGAGGACTTTAAAAGCCACTCCCGATGAGTCAACCGAAATGACCGTTCCGGTCACGATCGAACCCGATGGGTATTTCTTCCGCAGTAATTCGGCGGGGTTGGGCAGAAGCTGTTTAATCCCGAAATAAACCGCGCCTTCCGGCTTATTGGGATCGGTTCCCGGCATAATCTTTGAAACGACTTTAACCCGCAATTTATCTCCGCGCTTATAAAGCGGGGTAGAAGCCTCTCCCCAAGCGATATCCTCGGGACGGATAAGCCCCTTAAATCCGCCGATATCAATCGTAAGACCTTCAACCGAGGTCTTGGAAATGCGTCCAAAGCGGACCTGCCCCGCCTCGACTTCAGAAAATATTTTCGCGCGCCTCTGGGCCGCTTGCTCTTCTAAAACCGCCTTGCGGGAGGCGACCACTCTTTTATCCGCTTCGTTTAAATCAATGATATAACACTCAATTGTCTTGTTTAAAAGCGCTTCGGTATCAAAAACCGGGCGAAAATCCGCCAGTGAAGACGGCAAGAAGGCGGTGACGCCCGAAATATCGACCAAAAACCCGCCCTTGATTCCAGAGACCACCTTGCCGGAAACCCGCGAATGCTCGCGAAAAGATTTCGCGACCCCTTCCCAAGATAATTCCATTTTCGCTTTTCTATGAGAGAGAAGAGTCGTTCCATCAGAACGCTTCCCCGCGTAGAGAACGGCGATTTTTTCTCCGGGCTTAGGCATCACAATCGCCGAAGAGGCCGGCGCATCCTTAGGTTCTTTATGTTTTTTGGATGAGTCAGGACTCTTTAAATTTTTTTTGGGAGCGGAAAAGGTAAAATCCGAAGCGGGGATAAATCCTTCTCTCTTCTCGCCGATATCCACCCAAACGCCTTCGGGGGTCGAAGAAATCACATTGGCCCAAACAATCTGCCGGGAGGATATTTTTTTGGAGAGCCCTTCTTCCTGCGCGAAAAGAGCTTCCATCTCTTGCCGAGCTGCCCAATCTTCCTTGGACTCCGCCCCGACGGAATCATGCTGCATTTTATCTTCCATTTAACCTAACCTCTTGAGAGTAATCTATCCAAAATTTCAGTATATTGTATTAAAGTTTTGCCCGACGATGACGAACCATTTTGAGAATTTTTTGGGCCACCGCCCGACGGCTCATATGGGTTGAGTCAATCAAAACGGCATCCTTGGCGAAACTCAAGGGATTAATCTTTCTTTTTAAATCTCCCAAATCCCTTTTCAAAATCGCCTCCTTGATTTTTCCCCAATTGGCGTCTTGCCCAGCGGCTTTTAGTTGGTGATACCGACGCTTGGCCCTTTCTTCAACGGAGGCATCCAGATAAATTTTAAAATCCGCGTTGGGAAAAACATGCGTGGTAATGTCTCGTCCTTCCATGACGACCCCGCCGTCTTTGCCTAAGGTTCGCTGAAGCTTGCAGAAAAATTTCCGCACTCCGGGGTAAGACGCCACTTGGCTAGAGAAAGCCCCAACACGCTCATCCCGTATATGGGCCGACACCGGCACATCATCGACAAAAGTCTTTAAGGTGACGCCGTCGGAAGAGGGACGAAATTCCCAATGAATTTGATGAGCTAGTTTCACGACCTTCTTTTCATCGCTAACGTCTAATTTGTTTTCCAAGGCCTTCCAGGTCAAAGCTCGGTACATCTCTCCGGTGTTGACGAAGTAATAGCCCAAAGACTTTGCCACCCATTGGCCAATGGTTGACTTTCCCACTCCGGCGGGGCCGTCCATCGCGATAATAAAACCCTTTTTCTTCATTTTAAAATGTCTTTCAAGCTCTTCAAAAGTTTAAGGTGGTCTTGTCTTCTCCCAATGCTGATGCGCACATGAAAGGAAAGCCCGTATTCATCTAAAGGACGAATGATGATTCCGCGCTCAAGCAGTTTCTGAAAAAGTTGTTTTCCCGGGATCGGCGATTTCGCGAAAACAAAATTACAGGCAGAAGAAATAATCTCAAAGCCCAAGGGAGGAAGAGACTTTTCCAGAAAGGCTTTCTCTTTAAGATTTAGCAACACTCCCTTTGACACAAAGCGAGCATCTTTAATCGCCGCGATACAAGCTCTTTGGGCCGGCAAACTGACGTTAAAAGGCATCCGGATACGGTCCATCCATCCTATGATTTCAGGACTTGTCACGACATATCCGACCCTTAAACCCGCAAGGCCATAAGCCTTAGAAAAGGTTCTCAATACCGCCACATTAGGTAGCCCTGGTGTCCACAAGGGAATACTTTCGGGATAGTCTTTTTCTAAACGCGCGTAATGATAATAAGCTTCGTCTAAAATCAAAATCGCCGAAGGCGGAAGCCGGAGAATAAATTTTTCAAGCTCTTTTTGCGAGTTATACGTCCCTGTGGGATTATTGGGATTCGGAATAAAAACAAGGCGCGTTCTTTCGCTTAAGGCGGCGGCCATGGTCTCAAGATCTAATTTCCAATTTTTCATCGGAACTTCAATAACGCTTGCGCCCATCAACATCGATTGCTGGCGAAAACGGACAAAGGCGTATTGGGAGGTCAGGGCTTCTTGGTTTTCATCAAGAAAAGCCTCGCAAAAAAGGCGAATGATCTCATCGGAGCCGTTGCCAATTAAAACCGATTCCTCCGGAATTTTGTGAAATTGGGCTAAAGCCTTTCTCAATTCGGGGCTGGCCCCTTCCGGATAGAGAAAGCAATCCTCGGAGGCCTTCTGGTAAACAGACATCGCTTTTGGAGAGGCCCCCAGGGGGTTTTCGTTGGAAGCGAGCTTAATGACCTCTTTAAGCCCAAATTCTCTGCGTACGGATTCAATGGATTTCCCGGGGATATAAGGAGAAATTTTTCGCAGCGCTGGGCGGGGAACTATTTGTGACACGATGGTCCTTCCTTTGCCGTGATAAAAGCGGACATACAGATCGG
>JAKAQV010000012.1 GCA_021819565.1 bacterium
GGGTTTGGCCCGCGAGAAAAACGTGGCCGTTGTTTTGGTCACCCATAATGAGGAAGCGGCTTCTCGCGCGGCCCGGGTCTTTCATATGCAGGACGGAACTCTCATTGAGGCGGAGGGCGCTTCTTCGTTTCGTTTGGCGGGGCGTGGGGCAACCTCATAAATTTACTAGTGAATCAAAGGAAAAAGTCCGTTATCTTGAGGGGGAATATATCATGAATAAAATTATAAATATTGCAGTCAATGGTGCTCGCTGTTTTTTGGGGCTCATGACGTTGATTGCACTTGCTGTGTTTGCCTCTACTGGAGCGATGGTTTTCGGCTAATGGTTGATTAGATTGTAACTGAAAATATTTAAAAAAACACAATGGATTTTTTCTTAGTGGAGCAGTATGCTTAAAACTTTCTTGTCCACTTTACGCGATATAAGCTTGACCGATATTGAAGAGCAGGAACAAGTAGTGGAGAAGACTCCTGGGGAGCTTCCAGCTACACGCTGATAACCTTAAACTCATATTCATGACGACTAGAAAATGAGCGAGCACCGCCTTGTTACTAAACGGCAAAGTCGCTATAGCCCTGCTCAAATCCGTTTGCGCTTAGCTTTATCTTTGGATGGGCAGGGGCGTGAAGCGGCGGCTATTCCTATTTATAAAGAGGCCTTAAATCTCGGTCTTAAAGGTAGGGATATTCGAGATGCTCTTGTATGCCTTGCTTCTTCGTTGAGAAATCTCGGCAGGTCTCAGGAGGCTGTTCGATTCCTTCAATCCGCGCGTATAAAGTTTCCAAAGGATGTCGTGGTAAATTTATTTCTTGCCTTGGCCCTTTACGATGTAAGGCAATATAAAAAAGCGGTTCAAATTTTAGGTTTTGCATTGCTTGACGGAATTCGCGATCCAAATCTTAAGCGTTACCAGAAAGTCCTGCGTTCAAGATATAAATATCTAACGGGATGATGGGGCGAGACTGCTTTGGCCGATGAGCCGACGGGGAATCTCGACAAGGTCAACGGAGAAATGGTATTTAAGGATTTAGAGGGTTTGGCCCGCGAGAAAAACGTGGCCGTTGTTTTGGTCACCCATAATGAGGAAGCGGCTTCTCGCGCGGCCCGGGTCTTTCATATGCAGGACGGAACCCTCATGGAAGCGGATTCTCTCGTAAAAGGGGTAATGAGATGAAGGTTTATATTGACGGCCATTTCTATGAAAAAGAAGACGCGAAGGTTTCCGTTTTCGATCACGGTCTTCTTTACGGGGACGGGGTTTTTGAGGGAATCAGGGCCTATAATGGGCGGGTGTTTCGCCTTTCCGAGCATTTAAAGCGTCTGGAGGAATCGGCGCAGGCCATTTTCCTGTCCTTGCCCATCCCAATTAAGAAAATCGAGGAAGCCTTGCTTGAGAGCGTTCGCGTCAACGGTCTTAAAGACGCCTATATCCGCTTGGTTATCACGCGCGGAATCGGAGATTTAGGCCTTGACATGCGAAAATGCAAGAAAAACGCGAGCGTCATTATCATCGCCGACAAAATCGAGCTTTATCCGCCCAGCTTTTATGAAAAGGGGCTGGATTTAATTACCTCAAGCATCCGCCAAAGAACCCCTGATCAATTGTCTCCGGCGATCAAGTCTTTGAACTATTTGCCTAATATCATGGCTCGCGCCGAGGCGGTCAGGGCCGGGGCGCAAGAGGCGATTTTGCTTAATCAGCAGGGTTATGTTTCCGAGTGCACGGGGGACAATATTTTTTATGTTCGAGATGGAAACCTCTATACTCCGCCAACTTACGCGGGAATTTTAGACGGCATAACCCGAGAGGCGGTCATCGACATCGCGCGCGAGAAAATGAGTCTTAAGGTCGAGGAAAAGCTTTTTACCGTTCATGAGCTTTACCGCGCCGATGAGGCTTTTGTGACCGGCACCGGAGCGGAAGTGGTGGCGGCTGTCAAAATTGACGGGCATCCCATTGGAAGCGGGGTCCCTGGGTCTTTGACCAAGAAAATCGCCCAAGCCTTCCAGGACTACGCGCGCTCTAACGGAACTCCGATCTACGAAGAAGTCAAAACCCGCTAGTGTAGTGAGTCGGAAATCCTTTTACATTTGTCACCCCGACGAAAGTCGGGGTCCAGACATATTCCTGGATTCCGGCTTTCGCCGGAATGACGGTGAGTCAAATGTAAAGAAGCGTTGGAATCACTACACTAGAATAGTCAAAAAGGGGGCTGTCCCCTTTTTCCTTGCAGTTTCCGCGCTTCTTGCCGTTAATGGCCGGGCGGCGGGGCCTTTAGTCGCGCTGACAGGGCATATTCCTCCGCAAATTTCCGTCTCGTCTAAAATCGCGCCTGTGGCATCTACCGAAACTATCCATTTAAGTCTGGTGGTCAACCTGGACCAGAATTTGATGAGTCAGACCTTGGCCCAGATCTATAATTCAGGAGATCCACTCCACAGGAATTTTCTGACTCCTGCTCAATTTGCCCAAAAATTTAATTTGGCTCAAAAAAGGCAAGCCCTTGAATCTTTCGCCCAATCCTCCGGGCTTTCTCTTGACTTTCCCGATGATCCTTATAGCCAGGTGGTTCATGTCTCGGGTTCGGCTTCGGCGGTGGAAAACGCCTTTGGCGTCCGCTTAAGTTATTATCTTCATCCCAGCGGTCAAGTTTTCCGCGCCAATGATTCAGAGCCGATGATTCCAGCATCCTTATCTCCTCATCTTCTGGCGGTATTAGGGCTTTCCAATTTTAGAGGCGCGCATAAGCCGCGCTTAAAGTTTCGGAGTTCCGGAGTTTCCGCCGCGGCTTCAAGCGGGAGTTCGCCTAAAACCCTCACTGGAACCGGGCCCGGGGCCGGACTTGCCCCGGCCGATATTGAATCAGTTTATTCCTTGAATAACTCTCTCAATGGTTCTGGTCAAACTCTTGCGCTTTTGGAGTTGGACGGCTATATCCAGGCGGGGAACGGCTATCCCTCGGATCTGAGCCTCTACGAATCTCAATTTAGTTTGCCGACTGTCCCGGTGTTGCTTGTATCGGTGGGCGGTCAAACGGATCTTTGCGGAAGCAGTCAAAACCAGACTTGCACGAGTTCTTTAGCCGCGACGGACAACGGCATGACGGAAGTTGCCCTGGACCTAGAGATGATGGCGGCCTTATCTCCCGGAGCCGCGAATATCTTGGTCTATATGGCGCCCAACAGCGATCAGGGAATTATTGATGGTTATACCTTGATGGCTTCTTCAAATCAGGCTAAAAACATCAGCACTTCCTGGGGAGAAGACGAGGAAGACGCCTATGTTGGAAGTAGCTCTTTTATGAGTTCTGAAAATAGCATTTTTCAGCAGATGGCGACTCAGGGTCAAACGATTTTTGCCGCTGCCGGAGATGCCGGGGCTTATGACGCGTCCGGAGTGACGGACTCAAACGGGAATTTAGTGGCATGGGCAGGGAATCTCTTGACCGATGATCCGGCGTCTCAACCATATGTGACGGGTGTCGGCGGGACCAGTTTGTCTGGAACCTTGGGGGGCTCGATTAGCGAAACAGTATGGAATTATAATAATGGCTGTAGTAGCAGTAATAATCCAGGAGTTAATTGCGCGACTGCTGGCGCGGGCGGCGGCGGCGTCGCCAATTATCCTTCGACTAATTGGCCGCTTCCAAGTTATCAAAATGGGATCGCGACAGAGTATTCGAGCAGCAATCGCAATGTCCCTGATGTCGCCCTCAATGCGGATCCCAACAACGCTCCCTACAGCATCTGTATTGGCGGAACATGTAATAATGGAAGCGCGACCTTGATTGGCGGCACCAGCGCGGCCGCTCCCCTTTGGGCGGCCTTGACCTCGCGCGTCAATCAATTGCGCTCAAGCGAAGGTTTTAGTTCCTTGGGCTTTGCTAACCCGACCCTTTACACCTTGGCTTCAGGATCTTCTTATAATGCGCTCTTTAATGATATCACCAGCGGCAGCAACGGCTACTATAATGCCGGAACAGGCTATGACAACGCCTCGGGCTGGGGTTCTTTTAAAGGAAACGCGCTGATTAATGCCTTGTCTCCCTTGCCCGCGCCTCAAAACGTCTCCGCTTCGATGATTTCTCTTTCTTCAATTACCTGGACCTGGTCGCCGGTGGTTGGAGTGTCATCCTATAATGTTTATTCCGCGACGGTTTCTCCCGCGGAGTTTTTGGCCAATCTCCCGGCCTCTTCTTCTTCTTTTACATTGACGGGATTGCCTCCCAATACTACCGAGGCCTTAACGATTGGAGCAGTCAATGTTTTAGGCAATCAAGGCACGCTCAATTCTCCCTCATATGCCGTGACTCTGGCGTTCCCATTGACGCAAAACTCAAATACCCCGGCGGAGACGGTTTTTTCTTCCAGCATCTCTGTCACCTACGCCATTTGTTTGAATTGCGCGGGATACCTTTTAGAAACTTCAACCGCTTCCGATTTTACCGGAGTTGTTACCTCGAGTTTAACCGAAAATACCCAGTTAAGTTCCTTGGTCTTGCCAAGTCTTTATCCCGAAACGACTTATTATTTGCGCTTGGGCGCTCTTAACTGGGCTTTAAGCCCCAATTATATCTCGCTGAACTCAACAGTCACTCTCTCGATTCCTCAAGCCTTGCAGGTGATTACTTCCTCGGGCGGGCTGGTGAGTTTTTTAAGCCATAACGGTCTAGTGACGCTCAATTTTCCTCCCAATGCCTTGAGCGAATTGGCGACGGTGACGGTGGACACTCCGTCGCTTTCCGACCTTTCCTGCGCAATGCCGCCGGGAAAACCGATGACGGATGAAGGCGTCGGGATTACCGTGTCTTTAAACCCCGCCATTGAGCCGTCTCAAAATGTCGAAATCTCGATTTCATATCCCAATGCCGTTTTGCCTCCCGGGGTTCAGCCCTCGAATTTCCTGATTGCCCGCTGCGATTTAAATGTCGGGACCTGGATTCCGCTTATTTCCAATTCCGACACTTCGCAAAATCTGGTCACCGCCACGACTGATCGATTTTCCACTTTCGAGATTATGGGCATTGGAACCTTGGCCGGTTCCGTTCAGGAAATTGAAATTTCAAATAATCCCATTCGCCCCGCGCGCGGGATTACCGACACGACCTTTAGCAATCTTCCGGCCAACGCAAGCCTGAGCATTTATACTCTCTCAGGCCTTTTAGTCAAAAAATTGACGGCGGATTCAACCGGAGTCGCCAAGTGGGACGCGACCAATTCTTCTGGCCGGATGGTAGCGAGCGGAGTTTATTTTGTTTTGGTTCGCGGCAACGGCACGACCAAGACGCTTAAGATCGCCGTTCAAAGATGAGAACGGAAAGTTACGGAAGTAACGGAAAGCAACGGAAAGTCACGGAGGGCAACGGAAGTGATGGAAAGAACCGGAAAGTAACGGAAAGCAACGGAAGCAGTGGAGAGAAACGGAAAGCGACGAAAGTAAAGAAAGAAAGTTGTTTCCGTTCCGTTTCTTTCTGTCACTTCTTTGTCTTTCCGTTTCTTTCCGTTACTTCTTTGTCTTTCCGTTTCTTTCCGTTACTTCTTTGTCTTTCCGTTCCTGCCGTTCCCGCTTTTGCCGGCAATTTTTCTTCGGCGGCCAATGGAATCACGACGGCTGATTTTTTAAATCTGGGGGTGGGCGCGCGCGCCATCGGAATGGGCGGAGCTTATACCGCGGTGGCAAACGACGCGACCGCGATGTATTGGAACCCGGCGGCCTTAACTCAAACCCCGGAAAACTCCGCGACGGTCATGTATGCTCCTTATTTAGCCGACACCGCTTTTGATTACGGGGCGTATTCTCATAATATGGGACAATCGGGGGCCTTTGGAGTTTCCGCTCAGTATTTTTCCGCGGGCTCTATCGCCGAGACCCAGAATTATCAAAACATCGGGAGTTTTAATCCATATGACTTGGCCGTCTCGGCGGGATATGCCTATCCTCTCGGAGAGAATGCGGGAATTTTTTCCGGCTATTCATTGGGATTTTCCGGAGAGTTTATCGAGTCGGAAATCGTCAGTCAGGCCAATAGCGAGGCGCTCAATCTAGGGCTTTTATCGCCGCTTTACCTGGACGGAAAATTTCGTTGGGCGCTGACCATGGATAATTGGGGCCCGCCCATGACCTTCGATCAGGTTTCAAGCCCCTTGCCTTTTGCCCTCCATTGGGGATCTTCTTATCAAATCACGCCCAATTGGTTGGGGGCATTGGATATCGGCTTTCCAGAAGGGGGAAATCCCTATTTCAATATCGGAACTGAATACGATATTTGGAGAGATTCCCAGTGGGATTTTGCCGGGCGGGCCGGATATAGTTCTTATACCCTTAACAGCATTGGCGGATTTACCGGGTTTTCCTTTGGATTTGGAATCGCCCGGCGCGATTTGAGTTTTGATTATGCCCTTGTGCCCTACGGCGCCTTGGGCCAGGCTAATCGAATTTCCCTGACCTTTAAATGGGGGAAGACTCCTTCCGGTTCCAGCATGTTCTATTCCTCCGGCCAGAATTCTTCTTCCGAGAGTAGTCCCAAACCGCAGTCCCCTCAAAAAAATCCGGTTCAGAACTCAAATAATAACTCCATTCCCGACAACAACGACTCTTTGATTATTGTCCATTGATTTCGCGCTTAGGACGAAGAAATCGTTTTTGATTTGATTCCTTGTTTTTAAAAAAACTAAGATAAGATTATGCGTGGGGAAATGATATGGGTGGCGGGGGCTGTCGCGGTTTTTTTCTCCCTTCTGATGATGTTTCAAAAGTCGCTTTATTCCGCCGCGATGTGTCTTTTAGTCGTGATGCTGCAAGTGGCGCTTCTTTTTTCCTTGTCGGGCTCTCCTCTTCTGGGCCTGATGCAGATGGTCATTTACGCCGGGGCGGTGATGGTTTTGGTCGTCGTCGTTATTATGGCCTTTTCAAAACTCACGGAGTCTCGTTGGGGAGATTTTTTTATCCCGCGTCCCTTGGCGCTTCTTCTTATCCTCGGACTTTTAGCTGAGTTGGTTCTGATTTTTCACCAGAGTCCTCTTTCCCAAGCGGCGTCAACGACTTCAAATAGTCAACCCGTGGGGTCTGTTTTGTTTGGAATTTATGCGCCTGGAACCGAGGCCGCGACACTTCTTATGTTTTTAGCGGGATTAGCCTTGGTGGGGAAAAGAAAAGAATCATGAACCATTCCTTGTGGCTGATTTCATCGTTTCTTTTTGTCTCGGGTCTTTGCGCGGTGGTCTTGAGAAAACAGCTTTTGGTGATGCTTTTTGGTCTTGAGATCATGATTTCCGCGGCCTTGATTCCCTTGGTGGGGCAAGCTTCCTTCTTTCAAGATTCAAACGGTTTGGCCGCGGCCTTGATTATCCTGTGCGTGGCGGCCGCGGAGGCCGTGGTCGGGCTTTCCTTGATATTGCATTTGAAGAAAAACAAAACGCTTCCGGATACAGACGCATTGGCGAATCTTAAAGGTTGATATGGGAATTCCATTTTCCGTTGTTTGTCTATTTGCCGCGCCGGTCTCGGCTCTTTTATTTGGATACTTCTTCCTTTTAAAGAGAAAGCAGGAGTGGATGCATTGGCCGATGATTTTGTCCTGCGCGGTGGTGGGGGTTTCGGCGGCCTCGATTGCGGCCCAGGTTTATTCCGGCCATGTCCTTGACGTTTCTCCTTTTAAGTGGATGCCCGTCGGCGCTTGGTCGGTTTCATTCGGAGTCCGCCTCGATGGATTGTCTGCGATCGTTTTGTCCTTGGTCGCCTTGGTCGGTGGTTTGATTCACGTTTACGCTTCAGGTTATATGGAAGGCGATCCGGCTTTTGGGCGTTTCTTCTTAGCCTTTCATCTCTTTTATCTGTCGATGATCGGTCTTGTCGTCGCCAATAACTATGTCCAGATGTATCTTTTCTGGGAAATGGTCGGGCTGTCTTCTTATCTCTTGATTGGCTTTTGGTATCAAAAGGCTTCGGCGCGCCGGGCTTCTTTGCAGGCTTTTTTCACCAACCGCGTGGGAGACATCGGCTTTTTCCTGGCGCTTTTAATTTTGATGAACGTTTTCCCCGCCGCGCACGCGCGATTCTCTGAATTATTTCCTATGTTAGGGAAAGGTTCTCTTGCCATTTCCTGGGTGGGCTGGCTTCTTTTCTTGGCGGCGACCGCGAAATCGGCGCAGTTTCCGCTTTATTTTTGGCTTCCGGACGCGATGGAAGGCCCCACCCCTGTTTCCGCTTTGATGCACGCAGCGACCATGGTGACGGCGGGAATATTTTTAATGGCGCGCTCATGGCCCTTGATTTCCTTGGCCCCGCATTTGCCGACCACCATCGCGGCGGTCGGGGCTTTCACCGCGGTTTTTTCCGGCATTATCGCCGCGACGAGAAAAGATTTAAAGCGCATCCTCGCTTATTCGACCGTCAGTCATCTGGGCATCATGGCCTTCGGCCTTGGACTAGGAGAAGTTTCATCGGCTCTTTTTCACTTAGTGACGCATGGATTTTTTAAAGCCGCATTATTTCTTTGCGCCGGAAATATCGCGCATGCCCTCCATAAATCCACCGCCTCGGTCGATGAGACCGGAGGGCTTTTAAAGAAAATTCCGGTGACGGCCGTCTTTTTTACCGCCGCCGCATTTTCTTTAAGCGGAATATGGCCCTTTGCCGGCTTTTATAGCAAGGACGCGATACTCGGCGCGGCGTTTGACCGGGGGGGATGGGCAAGCGCTGCAGGTTTTGCGATCGCTTTTTTAAGCGCGTTTTATATTTTCCGAATGCTTTTCTTGGCGTTCTTAGGGCCCCGCAAGGAACAGCATCCTCCGGAACATCCGCATGAGGCGGGGCCGGCGATGAACGTTCCACTTTTCTTTATCGTTTTAGGGGCCATTGGGATTGGTTGGTTTAGCGCTCAATTTTATCAATTGGCCAGCTCCGGCTGGTTGGGAGTTTCACCGATGATCAAGATTCCCGGCTTTGACTGGTCTTCTTTTATCCGCTCAAGTTCAATGGCAGGTCTTGGAATCTTGGCGGCTTATTTGTGGACGATGAAATGGCCTTCTTTTGACTGGGATTGGCGCAGAAATATGCCATGGATCGAGACAATAGCCGATGCCGATTTTGGCGTCAAGCCCATGGTTGCGGCGCTGACCTTGCTTGTCGAGGAATTAAGCTATCTGCTGGGGATTTTCTGGGACAAGAAAACCTGGGACAGGTGGATTGAGAACACTTCTCTGTGGGCGGAAGACGCGGCTAAGAGCGTTTCTTCGCTGGCTTCCGGACGTTTGAATGATTCTCTTTGGTGGATTTTGTTGGGCGGAGGAGTGATGCTTTTGAGGTTGCTGAAATGATTTTAACTCTATTCTGGGCTTTTCCGGTTATCGGGGCTTTGTTTACTTTGCTTGCTCCCGCGTTTAACTTGCGCGCGCGCTGGGTTTCCCTTATTTGCGCGGCGATGGAGTTGTATCTTGTTTTACAGGCCGGAACGGGCTTTTGGGGCGGACGCTTGGCTTCTCTTTCCGAGCCCGGAAAAATTCTGACCTATGGAATCAGTTATTCTTTTTCCATGGACGGGCTCTCTTGGGCGCTATGCCTTTTAAACGCTTTTTTGACCGTCATCGCTCTTTTATCCTCCTGGAAGCAGGATTTGTCCGCCGGCTTCTGGGCCTCTTTTCTTTTTCTTGAAGGCGCGGTGATGGGGGTTTTCCTCGCGCAAGATCTTTTCTTTTTCTATGTTTTCTGGGAGGCGATGCTGATTCCGATGTTTTTCATCATCGGGCTTTGGGGCTCGGAAAATCGCAAGCATGCGGCGATTAAATTTTTCTTGTTTACTTTTTTCGGAAGCTTGTTTCTTCTTTTAGGAATTTTAGCCTTGGTAGTCTTTCATCATCAATCGACCGGCGTCTGGAGTTGGGACATGAATATTTTGCGCGCTCCCAATCATGGTCTTTATGCGATTCTTGCTTTCGCCGCTTTCGTGGTCGGCTTTGGCGTCAAAATTCCGCTGGTTCCGATTCACACCTGGCTTCCCGATGCGCACACTGAAGCTCCGGCGGCGGGTTCGATTATTTTGGCGGGGGTGCTTCTCAAAGTCGGGGTCTACGGATTTCTGCGAGTTCTTTTGCCCGCTTTCCCCGAATGGGGCATGAAATCCTTGCCTTGGTTGGGCGGGCTTGCGGCCATCAATGTCATTTACGGCGCCTTGTCCGCGATGGCGCAGATGGATTTAAAGCGCTTGATTGCTTATTCCTCGATTGCCCATTTAGGTTTCTGCGTTTTGGGAATCGCTTCCCGAACCGCTCAAGGATTAGCCGGAGGCAGCTTGCAATTGATTAATCACGGGCTCACCACCGGAGCTTTGTTTTTGATGGTGGGCTTCCTTTATGAACGCACGCACAAAAGAGGTCTGGCCGATTTTGGAGACCTGGTGTCTCAGGCGCCGATACTCACATTCTTTTTCGGAGTCACCGTTTTTGCCTCGATCGGGCTTCCGGGACTCAACGGGTTTGTGGGAGAATTTATGTCCTTGTCCGGCATGGCGAAGGTTTCCTTGCCGATTGCGGTGGTGGGCGTTTTCGGAGTGACGATCGCGGCGTTTTACCTTTTGCCCGCTTTCCAGGCCGTTTTCTTGGGAGAGAGAACGCCCGCGTCTGTCAGTTCGCGGGTATTTGACCTGGATTTTAGAGAACAAGCTCTTCTTTGGCTGTTAATTATTCCGATGATCGTCATCGGCTTACACCCGGGGCCGCTTCTCAATATCGTCGGCCCCGCCATAGGAAAACTTATTTTATGACCCCATCCGCTTTATTTTTAAGGTTTCTCCCGCTGGGTTCCGGTATTTCTTTGTTTTGCGGAGTTGTGGGCGTGGCCTTTGTCGGAATCTCTAAAAAAATCAGCGCGGGCTTGATTCGAGCCTTGGGACTTTTAAGTTTGGCCGCCGCTGCCGCGTTTGTGTTCGCTCAACCGGCCAATGGAGACATCTCTTCTCTTCTTCACGCCGATGGGATGACCAAGGCTTGGTGCGGAGTTTTTTACGCGGGGGCACTTCCTTTTCTGCTTGCTGGAACCTGGACAGACGAGGTTTCGGTGCTGTTGCTTCTTGGAAGCCTTTTGGGGATGACCTTCCTCGCTTTTTCAGCCAATCTTTTGATGCTGTTTATCTCCCTTGAGCTTTTGAGCCTTCCCGTTTATTTATTGGTCGCCTTAACTCCCGCCCAAGGCCGTCCTTCTTGGGAAGCCGCGATTAAATACTTTTTCGCGGGCTCGGTCAGCGCCGCTTTTTTCTTGTTGGGACTGGCCTGCCATTATTCAGCGACTGGCGGATTTGCCTTTGCCGGAAACGGCTCTTTCTTGGATCAAGTGGCCTTCTCGTTAATGGCCCTTGCCGCTCTATTTAAAATCGGGGCGGTGCCGTGGCATTTTTGGCTTCCCGATGTCTATGAAGCCTCAGAGCCGATGCTCTCGGGATTTCTTTCGACTTCCGTCAAGGCTGCGGGGGTTTTCTTGTTGATGCGCTTGGCGCAATATTCCCAAGCGAGTTTTGTTTCTCTTCTTCCGGCGATCGGCGCGCTGACGATGGTTTTCGCGGCTCTGGCGGCTTTAAATCAACAAAGGCTTCAACGCCTTTTAGCCTATTCCTCTCTGGGTCATGCGGGGGTTTTAGTTTTAGGCGTGGGGGCGTGGGCTCTTCTTGGGGCGACTGAAAAAGGGGCGTTGCCGATATTCTTCTATCTTTTTTCATATGTCTTTATGAGTAACGGGGCTTTCTTTTTTCTGGAACTGACGGGAGTCTCGCAATGGAGCGATTTAAAGGGTTTAGGGAAAAAACGCCCCATTTTAGCTTTTTGCTTTGCCGCTCTCGCCTTATCTTTGGCCGGGATTCCTCCCACCGCCGGGTTTTTGGCCAAGTTCCTTATTTTCTGGCAGGCTTTTAAAGCGGGGCTCTACCTTCCTCTAATCGTGGCCTCCTTGGCGACCTTGACGGCCTTGGCTTATTATCTCCGGATCGTGCGAGAGATGTATTTTGAAGAGGGGAGTTCAAATCTTAAACTTGAGAAAATGCAAACGGTCAATTTAATTGTTTCGCTCAGCGCCGCTTATTCGGCGATCGCGGGGTTTTTGCCTTGGATTTTGTCGGCTTTCCAGAGGGTATTAGGATGACGGCTCTGATATTGGATGTTCTAGTCGTTGGAACCATTGCGACGATCATGACTTATGCCGGGCGTCTTTTAGGCCCCGCGCCCAAACATGAGGGGGACGGGAATATCCCCTATGAGACCGGAGTGCGCCCCATCGAGCACGCGGAAGAAAAAATTTCTGTTTTATATTGGAAGTTCGCGGTTCTCTTCGTCGTTTTTGACGTTGATTTGGCGTTATTGTTTCCATGGGCTCTCAGCCGTCCGCATTTGACCTTGCTGAGCGTTCTGTCGGTGACCCTGTTTGTCTTGATCACCGCCTTAATGGTCGTCTATTTCTGGGCGAAGGGGGTTTTAGAATGCCGGTAGATGAAGTCTTAGACGGAGTGGTCACGACCCAGTTGGATGCCGCTCTTGGCTGGGCGCGCAAATACTCTATTTTCCAATATCCTTTTGTCACCGCTTGTTGCGGAATGGAATTTATGTCGACGGCGGCTTCTCATTATGATTTAGACCGTTTTGGAGCCGCTTTCCCCAGGTTTTCTCCGCGCCAGGCCGATTGCTTGATGGTCGTGGGAACGATTTCTCACAAGATCGCTCCGGTTTTGCGCCGCATTTACGATCAGATGGCCGCTCCCAAATGGGTGGTCGCCTTTGGCGTTTGCACCTGCACAGGCGGCTTTTACAACAACTATTCCACGGTCCAAGGAATCGACACGATCATTCCGGTCGACGTTTATATTCCCGGATGCCCGCCGCGGCCGGAAATTGTCTTGGAAGGACTCATTCTTCTCCAAAATAAAATTGAAAAACAAGCTGGCGAGAGAATCAAATGAGCGAAATTAAAGAAATACGGGTTTTGGCGGCAGAGGCTTTTGAGACTCTCAAGAAACTAAAAAATGAAGGCTACAATATGCTCGTCGATTTTACGGCGGTCGATTATTCAGCCTACGGCGCTTCTGGAGATAAGACCGATTCCTGGAAACGCGCCCATCCGCTTCAACAGCAAATTATTCCGCGCCCGATTGCCTCAGCCCAAGGAGAAGAATACGGCACTCCGCATCTTCCCGGAACCGACAGTTTAGACGATGCTCGCCCGGCGCCTCCCGTTCAAGAAAGATTTGACGTGGTCTATCGCTTGATGAAATTGGATCCCAAAACCGGAGATGATCTGGGGCGGGTGTATGTCCATTGTGGGGTTCCGGAAAATCCACCGGTTCTTCGCTCGGTCATGAGTTTATGGCCGATTGCCGACTGGCTTGAGAGAGAAGTTTGGGATATGTTTGGAATTCAGTTTGTGGATCGCCCCAATATCAAGCGCTTATTGATGTATGAAGAATTTAAAGGGCATCCCCTGCGTAAAGATTACCCGATTACCAAAAGGCAGCCCTTGATTGGTCCGCAATCTGGCGAGCGTGAGAACAGCCCCAGCTTCAATATTATCCGGCCAACGGTAAAATATGACTGAGTTTAAAATACTTATCCCCGTATTTTGTATAAAGAGAAGCCATGAATAGTTTTCGCCCCGATCCTCAGGCTTGGATACAAGAAGCGGTGGGACGCATTGTAGAAAAGGTGCATCCTAAAAAAGTGATTCTTTTCGGTTCTTACGCATATGGACATCCAGGCCCCGACAGTGATTTGGACCTTTTTGTCGTTCTCGACTCGCCTACGGATAAAACACAGCGATATAGTCTCGTCAGTAGGGCGATAGGGAGACATGAATGGCCGCTGGATCTTTTGGTCCGGAGTTCCCAGGAGTTGAGCGAGAGACTGAGAATCGGAGATTATTTTTTTAAAGAAGTGCTTGAGCGCGGGAAGGTTCTCTATGAATCCTGAATATGCGCGAGAATGGATATCTAAGGCCGAGGCCGATCGCCATGTGGCTCAGAGGTGTTTAGAGGAGGCTAAGTCAAATCCGGGGCAGGCGGATATCGCCTGTTTCCACGCTCAACAGTGTGCGGAAAAATATATTAAGACTGTCTTGGTGGTTCAAAACGTTGTCTTCTCAAAAATTCATGATCTCTTTGATCTGGCAAAAAGGATGAAGGAGTTAGAAGAGAAATTAAGTCCCGATGACTTGGACGCGCTTAATAAATATTCCGTGGATTCGCGTTACCCCGGAGCTTTCGCATCTTATGCGGAAGCCGAGGAGGCGGTGAAAGCGATGGAGCGTGTCGTTTCCGTTTGTGATCCTTTTTTAGGAGAAGTTAAGTGAAAGACACAGAACAAAAAAATTTCCTTTTAAACATGGGGCCGCAACACCCGGCCATGCACGGCGTTGTTCGCCTGATTTTGGAATTAGACGGGGAGAGAATCGTTCACTCGGAAGCCGAGATTGGGTATCTTCACCGCGCTTTTGAGAAACAGTCTGAAAATGAGATTTGGAATAATGTCGTTCCTTACACAGATCGCCTCAATTACGTCTCTCCGCTCATTAACAATGTCGGTTATTGCATGGCGGTCGAGAAATTGGCGGGAATCGAGATTCCCGAGCGCGGGCAATATCTGCGCACTATCGCTTGCGAGATTTCGCGCGTCACCGACCATCTGACCTGCATTGGCGCTTCGGCGATGGAACTGGGGGCTTTCACGGTTTTTCTATACCTAATCAAGGCTCGCGAATTTTTATATCAAATGGTGGATCAGTTGACTGGGGCGCGTCTGACGACTTCTTACACACGGGTTGGCGGCGTCAAGGGGGATATGCCCCAAAATTTCGCCGAAAATCTTCATGAGGTCTTTAAAAAAGTGCGGGAAGCGGTCGTTGATTCGGACAAACTTCTGACCAAAAACCGCATTTTCAGAGACCGAATGGAAAATGTCGGCATCATCTCTCAAGAAGATGCCATCGCTTACGGAATCACCGGCCCTTTTTTGCGTTCGACTGGCGTTCCTTACGATCTCCGGCGCGCGAATCCTTATCTCATCTACAATCGCCTTGATTTTGAGATTCCCGTGGGCTCCAAGGGCGATAATTACGATCGCTATTTGGTGCGCATGGAGGAAATCGAGCAGAGCCTTCGCATGATCGAACAATGTTTAAAGCAGATTCCCGCAGGCAAACATTCTCTTGATGTTCCCGAAATGAAAGACGCCTTTGTTTATCAAGACGCGGGAAAAAAAGGCGATACTGCCTTGTTAAAAAAATATAAGGCGAAAGTGGATAAGACCTTGGAAGGCTATGATAGACGTGAGGTGGGCGTTGCCCGCGCCGCCATCCATTCCGCTGTTTTGCCGCCCAAAGAAGAGACTTACGGCTCTATCGAAGGCTTGATGAACCATTTTGAGCTGATTATGTGGAATTGGGGCGTTCGGATTCCGGCCGGAGAGACTTATTTCGCGGTGGAAGGCGGAAATGGCGAGCTTGGTTTTCACATTGTCAGCTCTGGGGAAGATCGTCCCTATCGCGTGCGCTGCCGCCCGCCATGTTTAAACCCGATGGCGGCCCTTTCAAAGATAATCGACGGCGGATGGGTGGCCGATATTATTCCTACCTTTGGTTCCGTCAATATGATCGCGGGAGAATTGGACCGGTAATATGAGCGCTATTTCATCACAGGAAAAAACTCAAAAGTCGGTGGCGTTTTCACCGGAAGAAGAAAAAATTCTTGAGTCTTGGACCAAGGCTTACCCGCACCCGATCATGGGGCTTTTAGAGGCCATGCGACAGGTTCAGACCTGGCATTTGTGCGTGCGCCCGGAAGACGAGGAATATCTGGCGGATCTTTTTAAGACTACGAGATCTCATGTTCACCAAGTCGCGACTTTCTTTCCATTTTTTACCCAGAAAAAGACCGGAAAAAAACGCATCGGGCTTTGTCACGGGCTTTCCTGCGCGATGGCGGGCTCGGATAAAATCGCCGAATTACTCGAGAAAAAATTGCGCGTTAAAGAATTCGAGACGACTCCCGACGGCGAGTTTTCGTGGGAAGAAATGGAGTGTTTGGGAGCTTGCGAACACGCGCCGGCCCTGATTGTCAACGAAGAATTAAAAGGGAAAGCGACCGAAAACTTAATTAACGAGATTGCGGCATGACTAAAATTTTAACGAAGCATTTTGACGAGCCAAATTTGCATGAGCTAGAGACCTATCAGAAATTCGGCGGTTATGAAGGTTTAAAAAAAGCCTTGACCTTAAAGCCGGCGGAAGTGACGGCCGAGGTTAAAAAGTCAAATCTGCGCGGTCTTGGCGGCGCGGGGTTTTCTACCGGCATGAAGTGGGAGACGGTGCCGCCTAAGGATAAATTACCGGGGGCGCGTTATGTCGTCGCCAACGCCGATGAGTCCGAGCCCGGATGCTTTAAAGACCGCGTCTTGCTGACCAAATGTCCCCACAGCGTTCTCGAGGGAATCTTAATTGCCGCATATGCGATAGGAGCGGAAGACGCTTTTATCTTTATTCGCGGCGAATATGCCGTTCAGCATAAAATCCTTTCTGACGCTATCGCCGAGGCTGAACGGGAAAATTTAATTGGAAAAAATATTTTAGGAAGCGGATTTTCTTGCCACATTTCCTTGATGCGCGGCGCCGGAGCTTATATCTGCGGCTTAGATACCGCTCTGCTTGAGACCATGGAAGGTAAAAAGGCCTGGCCCAGGCAGCCTCCGCCTTTCCCGACGGTGCGAGGACTCATGAATCAGCCGACGGTGGTCAATAATGTCGAGACCTTGGCGATGCTTCCGCATATATTGAAAGACGGGGCCGAGGCTTTCGCGAAAATTGGCGTCGCTAAAACCGGCGGGACCGGCATTTTTTCTATTTCGGGAGACGTTGAAAATCCCGGGATTTATGAATTTCCGATGGGGACTCCTCTTAGAAAGATGCTTGAGGCTGCGGGCGGCATCAAAGGCGGACGAGCCCTTAAATGCGTGATCCCTGGTGGAGCTTCAACTCCTCCCATTGCCGCTTCTGAAATAGATGTCCCGATGGATTTTGAAAGTTTGAGAGGCCTTGGAACCTTCTTGGGGGCTGGCGGAATTATGGTGTTAGATGAGACCAGAAACATGCTGGAAGTGGCCCACAATATCGAGCGCTTCCTGGCCCATGAATCCTGCGGACAATGCACGCCTTGTCGTGAGGGTTCCGAGTGGACGACGCGGATTTTAGAGCGCATTATGTCCGGCCAAGGCGTTAAAGAAGATGTCCCTAATCTTCAGCGCGTCGGCGAAAATATCACAGGGAAGGTCATCTGCGCCTTGGGAGACACGGTCGGGATGGTCGTCCGTGGCTTTATGAAAAAGTTTCCCGATGACTTCTCCGCGAAAATCCCCGCGAAAAATTAGTTTGCCCTTCTAGCGTTATGAAAATTAAAGCGCATAAACCTTTGATCGTTTTTATGATTCTGGCCTTTAGCGCTTTTACCGCGAGTGCGGCTTTTCCCGGAATTTCATCTCCCAGGCCTTGGCCGGTGCGAAATCTTCCCATCGTAATTGGAAACACCGCTTACACCCTCCAATTTTATGGCGATGAGCCTGCGTTTCACCATGGCCTTGATATTTTAGAGCCCGCCGGGACTCCCGTTTATGCTCCGGTTTCCGGCAAGATCACGGCGGGATATTATTACCGGATTAAAATTCCCTATACGTTTGAGATCGCCATTGAGGAAAAAGACGGGACGGTCTGGCAGTTTCATCATCTCGATCCAAGAACGATTCCAGCTTCTCTGTTGAGTCTTGCAGCGCGCGGAGGGCGCGTAAGCTCCGGCGCTTTTTTGGGAAGAATTTATAACGCCTCTGAAATGGGATCCGGAATCTCTCCGCATGTCCACATCAATGTCATAGACTCAGAAGGCCGCTATCAGGAGGCTTTGCGCTTTTTTGCGCCCTTAAAAGATTCTGTCTCGCCCGTCATTCGCGGGATGTATCTGATTGATTCTAAAAACCGAGTTTTGGCCGATGATGAAAAAGGGCTTTTATCCGCTCAACGGAATTTTCATCCGGCGGCTATTATTGTTGACGCCTTTGACCTCATCTCGCCCTCAATTGTCGAGACGACTCCGGCCTCTATTCAAGTCTTGGCTCTTGTTGACGGCGGAAAGCGGGAAACAACTCTCGCAAAAAGAAGTTTTTATCGTCTGCCGGGGAAGGATTTTTTTACCGGCATTTCGGGCGTTTACCAGATAAAGCCGATTTGGTTTCCTGATGGGCGCATTTTGAACAATCAAATTGAGATAAGCCCCGATCTCAAGCGGGCACGGAGATTTCTTTTTCGCTTTCCTCTTTCAAAAATCCATTCCGGAGTGTCAGGGCTTAAAATCCTCGTCACGGATTTCTCGGGCAATCAGGCCTCTAAATCTTGGGTTTTCCCAAAACCATCCTCGATTTCTTCTGCCAAGTTTGAGAAGGCCAATCAATTGGCCCATTCTCTTTACCCCGCTTTTTATTGAGCGGCGCTGGGCAAAAGCCAGAAAAAATCCGCCCAGTGGGCTTCGTCTGATTTAGGGGCGAGGAGTTTTTGAAGAAGGGTTTTCTCGCTTTGGAGGTCTCCATCCGGCGGAAAAGGGAGAATGACGGCGCTGGACTCTCCTTTCAGCCTTCTTTTAACGCCTTCCGGAATTCCGCCGCCGTAGAGGATATGCCCAAGCCCCGCGATGACCATGACGGAATTTCCAAGCCGTCTTTGCCTAACGACATTTGAGGCCATCGTCTCGTTCCAGATTTGCATGGAAAATAGATATCTCTTCATCTCTTCGGGAGGGAGATCGCTAAAAGAATTTTTCAGCATTGCGTAATAGCGGGGATTCTTGATTTCCCCGATTTTCCTCGGCAAGAGAGCGCGCTCTTGGGGCGTCAAGGAGGAAAGGCCTTGTTGTGCGGCTTTATGTTCAATCGCCTGGGGGACGTTTAACGCGATGATGCGAATGTGATCTCGTTTGGCTTCTTCTATGATTGGGCGATACGCCTTAAAGTCGCCGAAAGTGTGGTTCCAAAAATCGGCGAATTGAGATTCCGGTATTTTCCCGCTGATGTAATAGTCCAGATATTGCTGGTGGAGAACGTCGGCCATTTCGATTCCTAAGACCAGGCGGGGATGATTTTGTGCCATTTGATGAAGGATGGCGGCTTGAACTTGGTGATCCACAAGGACGGTGTGAACCTCGCCGACATAGACGATATTAAGATGCGCCAGGGTTTCCTTAAAGTCCTCGGACGATATCAATTTTTTTAAATGGCGAGAGAAGATGAGAGATTGCGGCGCGATATTCCACGAGAGAAGGTGAGGCGCCGGTTTTTGCGAGTTTTGAGCGGAGGCTTGCGCCTTAATATTTTGAAATGAGGAGAAGTTGAACCCATCGGCTGCGACCCTGATGTTTTCAATGTCCATTGCAAAAACCCGGGCGCAGCCAAGGCTCAATATGGCGAGCGTGCCCAGAAATATTTTCTTCTCCGTGATTTTGTTCATAGAGCTATTGTATCACGATTCTGAAAAATATCTTATGGGCCTTTTGCCGGGAGGCTTCTAGGCCTTTGGACCTATTTTCTTCTGAAAAAAAGAATTTAAAATAGCGGTATGAACTCTTTAAAAACTCGCTTTCATCTCCGCGTCCTGTTGTCGGTCTTTTTGTCTTTAAGTCTTGTTTGGGGCAGCCTTTCTCCCTTGGCTTGGGGGGCCGCAGTAGAAATCAATAGCGGCGGAGAAAACTTTAAGGGAACAGAGATAGGATTAGTCCCCAATGATTCAGCCTCTTTGGAATCGCCAACTCCATTAATAGAAGAGGGGGATCAGCTCAAAACAGCGGAGGGGTTAGGGAGTTTTCCTGCCTCGCTTAAAGCGGAAGAAAGGTTGGAAAAACCAACGACTGTCCAGAATGTTTCAAAGTCCCTGGAAAAAACAAAACAGAGAAAGCTCGATTTAAAAGAAAAAAGCTTCCGTTCATTCAAGAAAGGTTTTGAACAAATTCAAAAGGGCGCAAGAAAGGCTTTGGCCGGAAACCATTTCTCGGCTTCCAAGAATTTTCTTGATCGCTTTTTTGGAGAAAAAGCCGCCGCCGGAAAGTTAGATGACTTGGGCGAAATTAAGGCAGAATCCGCGTTGAATGCGCGCCTAAATATTCTGGACAAGAAAGACTCTTCTCAAAGTTCGATTCACTCCTCAAATTCCGTTCCCGAGATTCAAAATGCCGACCCTTATGGCGGGCCGTCCTATAAAAAAATGAGCCTTGGCGGACAGATTCTTTACGGACTTAAGTGGGGCCTTATCATGCAGGGGATTTCCCATCTGATGATTGATGCCATTAACCCGATTCTTAATTCCGCATGGCTGTCTCGGATGCAAACCCGTTGGATTTTGGGCCTTTCCCCTGAAGCTCTCGCGAAATCAGGCCGGGCCGAACTTTTGATTCATGACGGGCCCAATCAAATTATTCAAGCGCTGACAACTCATGCTTCGTCTTTTCTCTCTTGGGGACTTTTCTCAAAGGCCGCTTTGGAAGAAATCCATTATCGCGGGTTTTTGTTTGGCGGAATTTTTTTGGCGGCGGCCTTGGCTCGGCCCGTTTTTAATTTTGTCTCTAAAGGTTTTAGTTTCTTGCCGGATTTCTTTTCTTCGCTTAAGAATCGCGCGCCCGCCGCTTTGAAATGGCTGGGGCAAAAAACAACCTCAAATGCCTTTTTTATCGCGGCCGCTTTTTCCTCCATTCTATTTGTCAAGGCGCATATCGCGGCCTGGGGAATTCATCCGCTGATTCTCGCTCAGTTGGGAGCGATGGGAACTGCGTTATCTTTTGTCATTTACCGAAGCCGCTCTTTAGTTTCTTCAACGATCGCTCATTATGTTTATAATTTTCTCTGGCTTTTAGGAACCTGGATTGTTATCACGCACAGCGCTTCTCCCGCGGCCTTTAAAAATTACGAGACTATATTGGGAGCCGCATCTTTTGGGGTCTTGGGCTTTGTGGCGCTTAAAAGTTTATACCAGAGATTCAAAAATAAGAAGTGGAATTTTGAAAAATCGCGCCAAGGCCTAAGAATACTCTTGCCCGCGCTTTTAATGGCCTTTTTTCTTGGCATTTCCGGAAGCGGACTCAAGGCCAACTCTCCCGCTCAAATGCCGAACGAGATC
>JAKAQV010000143.1 GCA_021819565.1 bacterium
TTCGTCGCGTTTTTGAACGGCCTGGTGATAACTCTCGACAATGGTCTTGGGATTTAAATCGGAAAAAAGCGAACGCAAGGATTTGACGATTTCATGTTCTTCTTCCGAGGGGGGAAACTCGGTCGGACGGGCTCCGCCTTCGATAAGGCCAAAGACATTGACCGCCAACATTGAGTGGTGCGCGACCAAGGAACGCCCCGACTCGGTGACGATATGGGGTTCGGGAACTTTTTCCTGTCGGCAGACTTCTTGAATCGTCATCACTAAAGCCCGAGCGTATTCTCTTAAATTGTAATTGACGGAACTGTCGACAGAGGAGTGAGAGCCGTCGTAATCAACCCCCAAGCCGCCGCCGCAATCGAGATATTCCATTTCCACTCCCATTTTTCGGAGCTTGGCGTAGACCCGGGAAGCCTCTTTGACGGCGTCTTTAATCGTCTGAATATTGGTGATTTGAGAGCCGATGTGAAAATGTAAAAGTTTGGCGGCGGAAACAAGCCCCGCGGATTTAAGCTCGGAAACGGCTTCTAAAATTTCGGAGGTGGTCAGTCCAAATTTGGCGGAATGACCGCTTGAATACTTCCATTTTCCGCTTCCCTCGGTCTGAAGGCGAACGCGAATCCCGATGGTGGGAACGACATTAAGATCCCGAGCCGCCTTAATTAAAAGCCCCAGTTCTCCCGGCTTTTCAATGACGACGATCACTTTCTTGCCGATCTTGGTCCCAATCATCGCCAGGCGCATCATCGTCTCGTCTTTATAGCCATTGAGAATGGTCAACCCTTCCGAGTTGTTCATCGCCAAAACAGCGACCAATTCTCCCAAACTGCCGGCCTCAAGACCAAATTGATAGGGAGCCCCGGCATCCAAAATTTCTTCCACCACTTCCCGCAATTGATTGACCTTGATTGGATAAACGCCGTAATAACGACCCTTGTATTTAAAATCGGAAACCGCTTTTTTAAAGGTTTCGTTTAAAAGTTCGACGCGATGGCGAAGAAGATCCTGAAAGCGGAAAAGAACGGGCAAGCGCAAGCCGCGGCTTAAAACGTCATCAATGAGGGTGCGAATCTCGATAGGATGTTCGATGTCAAAGCGCGGGTGGACGGCCAGGCGACCCTCGGGAGTGATTCTAAAATACTTGAGACCCCATCCTTTAAGATTGTAAATAGAGGCGGAATCATCCACGGTCCAAGGGCGGTTGTTCATGAACTCTCTTTATTATATCAAGTTCAAACAAAATAAAAGCGGGAATTGAAGCGAACTCCAATTCCCGCCTATTTTTCCGTTTAGGGAAGATGCTTATGAGTTCCGTCGCAATAGGGCTTGGTTTTCGATTGCTTGCACCCGCACCAGGCGACTTTTTTTGCCTCGGTTAACTCGACGATAATCGGAGTAATTCCGGTGTTCATCTTAGAATGACTGCCGTCGCAATAGGGCTGATTTTTTGAATGCCCGCACGCGCACCAGGCGTATTTCCCCGGTTTCTCGTCTTTAACATATGGCGCTTTTTGCGCTACTTTCGGTTCGCTCATTGAAGGCTCCTTTTATTTCTTTGATTTTGGCGGAATAATCGCCTCGACATCCAGCTTGATTCTAATTCTGTTTCCGACCAATAAGCCGCCGCTTTCCAAAACCTTGTTATACATCAGGCCGAAGTCCTTGCGATTAATGGTCGTTTCCGCCACCGCTCCCAACCTCTGATTTCCCCAAGGATCTTTGACCACTCCGCCGATTTTTATTTTTAAGACCACTGGCTTTGTGACGCCGTGAATAGTCAAATCACCCAAAAGATCGGCGGTATTTCCCTTGAAATGTTCGACCTTTTTGCTTTTAAAGACGATTTCCGGATATTTCTGGACATCCAAGAAGTGATCCGAGCGCACATCGTCATCTCTCATCTTAATGCGCGTATCGATGGAAGCGGCATCGATATGAGCCTCGGCCTTCCACAGTTTCGGTTTCCCGGGAACATAGGTCACCGACCCCGAGAATTTATCGAAACGTCCCTGAACCCGACTGATGACCATATGCTTGACGCTGAAACGAATCGTCGTATGCACAGGATCTATTTGATATGTCTCTGCCGCCGCCGCAGACGCCAATACGCCAACGAGCAGAAGCCCTAACCATTTTTTCATTATTTCTTCTCCTTTGTTTTGATTTCATCTCTCCGGCCAAGCTTTCGGCACAGTTTCCTGAGAGTTTGCTGCTCTGAGGCCGACAAAGCCGACATCTCTTGCCCAATGGCCTTGGCATGGCGCGGAAATATCCTTTGAATCAGTTTTTTTCCCTTGACGGTCAATTGCACGCTGACAAAACGCCGGTCTTGCCCTTTTCGAACTCTCCGGACAAGACCGCGCTTGTCTAGATGATCGACGAGCATCGTCACATTTCCGTCTGTCCTTAAAAGTTTTTTCCCAAGCTCCGTTTGGCAGAGAGGCCCGAGATGAAAAAGAGTTTCAAGAGCGCCGAATTGTCCCGCGGTCAAGCCCTCCGCGCTCAAACGCCTTTGAAGCCTTGCAATCACCGATTCAGAGGCGCGCATCAAATTAATGAAAGCGTTGAGAGAACGAACCACCCCGGAATTTCCTTTATAATGGCTAGGCATAAATATTAGTTTAATCTTAAACTATTTAACCATTAACTAATTTAAATTGTCAACAGATAGAAAATCTCACGTAACCTGCTGTCGTCATTCTGGCTGTTGCCGGAATCCAGAGTCCCAAAGAGGTTGGACCCCGGCTTTCGCCGGGGTGACATCGGGTGTCCCAATACGCAAGTCGGGAATATGGTTAAATTCAAATGTGGAAGAAGGTCAAAACCTAAAGCTTGAAGCGGGAATTGTTCTACTCTTTTCTCTTTTCATCGCCATTTCAGGCCTAGGCCAACCCCTTCACATAGACGAACCATTTTTTCTGGCGGTGGGAAAACACATTCTCAAAGACCCCTTTCACCCGTTTAATTTTAATTTCAATTGGTATGGACAAAGCGTTCTATACGCAAAAATCAACAACACGCCTCCTTTATTTCATTATCTCCTGGCTTTAGGTCTCTCTCTCTCCAAAGGAAAAATTTGGCTTTTAAGGGCTCTATTAACCCCGCTTGATTTACTCAGCGCGCTTTTTCTTTATCTCATTGCCGCCCGGTTTTTAAAACGCCCCCTTGGACCGACCTTAATGGTCCTAGCCTCGCCGGCCTACCTCATTAACCTGCCGCATTTAATGCCCGAAAAACTAATGGCGGTTTTTTCTTTTGCCTGCCTTTACGCCTTAATTCGCGCCTTTGAAGATAAAAATCTGAAATGGTACTGGGTTTCAGCGGCGGCTTTAAGCTTGGCGCTTCTCTCAAAATACGCGGCGCTTTTTCTTCTTTTTCCGGCGCTCGCTTATGGCCTTGAATACAAAATGCCCTTTCGGAAAATGACGGTCTACTTTTTCATCTCAATTTTAGGAATTTCTTTTTATTTGATCTATGACCACATAAGCAACAATGCCGCTTTAAGCGCCATCGCCGGAGCGTTCTCGACTCCGAACATCGCGCTCCTTCCTTTATATAGAGCGCGCTCTTTTCTCTCCTTTGCCGGGGGCTTGGGAATAGCGGCAACTTTATGGCCGCTTTTATCCCTGAAAAAAAACATTAAGGCCCACGCCCTCTGCCTGATAAGCGCTCTAATTCTTTTCCTGCCCTTTTTTGACGCGCCCAACCATTTGATTTCTCATTTTCAACGCGCCACTGGAATCGTTTTTTCCTACCTAGCCCTCATTTCCTTTGGAGAATTATTTCGCGCCCGAAATGAGAAAGGCGGAGCGCTGTGGACAAGCTGGTTTTTCGCTGCAAGCCTTCTTCAAATCGCCCTTTATTGGAGCATAGCGGCTCGAATATTTATCTTTATCCTTCCGCCTTTAATTTTTGGAATTGCGGAAAAAATGGAATCGGAACTTGAAGCAAAAACATTTCACTGGGTCATGGCCGCCTCTTTTCTACTCACACTCTCTTTGAGTCTTACGCTCAGACAAGTTGATTTCGCATATGCCGACTCCCAAAAAAAATTCGCGCAATGGGTCAAGGTCCATGACCCATCAAATGGGGAAAAAATATGGTTTACCGGGCATTGGGGATTTCAATATTACATGGAAAAATCCGGCGCCCGTCAGGAAAATTGGCCCAGGTTCAACATGAAAGCAGGCGATATTTTCATCACTCCCGAGGTCAACACCAATTTAATTTTCCCTTTTCCCTTGGCCGGAGAAATGAAGCAGTTGAACGAAATCACGATTCAAAACCCGATTCCACTGCGGCTGATGGGCTCATCAAACATCCCCAATCAAGCGGGCTTTTATTCCAGCGTTTTTGGCTTTTTGCCTTACGCCTTAAGCTCTTCGCCTGTCGACCGGTTTTTGTTGTTTAAAATCCAGAAAACTCCCAAGGCCGCTAAATAGCCGACACTCCAATATCCCGCCCAAAACCAAAATAAGGGCGACAAATGATGGTAATTTGGAATGAGAATCATAAGAT
>JAKAQV010000144.1 GCA_021819565.1 bacterium
AAAACCGTATGCCCAGCCGCGATGGTCGGCTCTCCGGTCTTAGTCTTAAAAATAAGCCCGGAAACGGAGACAAAATCCCCGGAATGGACATCCCTTTTGATGAGTTCAAACTCGGATTCGGGAAAATAAAGAAATAAATATTTTTGGGAAAATTCCGCTTTCGCTGGTTTTATCTCCCTCCGGCTTATCGATTGAAGAGGGGCATATCCAAGTTGAGGACGCTCAATCGAGTACGACCCTGAATGTCCACCTAGTCGAAGGCGATCTTAAACCTTTTGATTTTTATCATCCGTCTTTTCTTCATTTAAACGGCGAAGTCGCGGGTGTTGTAAAGTCTCGTCCGGTGAACGTTTCCTTGACTTTTAAAGGAGTCGCCGATTTTGACGGTTTTAATATGGACCGGGCTTTTTTAAGGGCTGAAAAATTTACGCTCAAGTCTTCCAGCTACTCTGTTTCCGGTTCATTGAGGCTGGTGGGATTTAAAAGTCCCAATCTTGACGCTTCTCTTCATTTGCCGGCATTGGAACCCAGCGATTGGGAAAATCTTTTAGGGAAACGCTGGAATGTGCACCTCCCGCAAAGCGATTGCGAATTCGATGCGGATATTTCAAGCGCGGATATTTATCTCCGCCGTTTTACGATTGTGGCAGGATCTCTTAATGGATCGGCGGAGGGAGAAATTTCTCTTCCTAAAAATTCTTTTCCGCAGGCGCGTTTGGCGGTGAGCGTCTCCGATTTTCCCCTCGATTTTGCGGATTCCATTTTCCCGCCCGTGAAAGTCTACCGTTTGAAAGGAACTGTGAGCGCGTCGGCGCAGGTCAATGGAACGTTTAAACAAATGCGGATAGAGAATTCGACTTTTTCGGCTGAAAATTTTAGTTCCCGCATTTTTGGAGTTAGGGAAAAAGCCCGGCATCTTGATTTTGCCTCTTTGGACAATTTTGCCAAGATGTCTTTTCATGCGAGAGATTCCGAGGTGCGGACCGCGTCGAACACGTTTTCAAAAGTCAACGGGAATTTTCTGCTTCTCAACAAGCGCGATCTGCGCATACGCTCTCTTTATTTTAAATGGAAGGGTTCTGTTTTTCGCGGGAAAGGGCGGGTTTTCCCGCTCCCCAAACCGCGAATGGTCGCGATCGCGGGTTCGATTAACAAGATTGATTATGAACAAGTGGAAAACTTTCTCGAACAGATGCGGAATTTGGACTCCCAAGAAAAATCTCATTCCGCCCGTTTGCCTCAGGCGGGAGAATCATGGCAAAAACGCTGGGTCAGGCAATTTAAGAGTTTTATTCCTAAAAAGTTTCCCAATACCATGGGGGGCATTCATATCGGCGAGATTGTCCAGAACGATTTTTTCGTCAAGAATGTCAATCTCCTTTGGAAGCTGCAGGGGGTGACCCCGCGCCTGAATCATCTGAGCGGGGAAGCGGGAATCACTTTGGGGAAAGGAGAAGTTAAAGACATCGAGTCTCTTCAAAAATCTCACAAATTGCTTAAAATTATTTTCTTGCCATATGTCTATATGCATAAGATGAACAGTCTCTCCGTTCTAAGCGCGGCCAAGGCGTATCCCAAAACCCTGGACTTTAACGAAATCCAAGGGGAGTACGGAATTAGAAACGGAGTGATTACGACCCGATTTTCCTACGTCAATGGTCCGGAACTCATCGCTTATGCGCAAGGCAAGGCCGATTTCGCCAAGGAAAAAATCGACATGAGCGTTTTAACCAGGCTGACTCACTACAGCGCGCCGCTGCCGGAGTGGTGGGTGGATGAATTGGGGCGGCCCGCCATTGGTTTTCGCGTGACCGGAGACCTCAATCATCCCGATGTCGAACCGAGGCTGAGCAAGATCAAGGCCGGAGAAATCGAGGGGGATGTCAAGCGCGGGCGCAGGGAAGAGAGAATTCGTTTTCGATCTTTAAGAAGGTTAAAATTCTAAAGGGGAACATTATGATTGAACGCTATAGCCGTCCAGAAATGAGTCGCCTCTGGAGCGATGAAAACCGGATCAAGGCGATGATCGAAGTCGAAAAAGAATTTGTCGCGGCCCTGGGCAAGGAAAAGGGGATATCGGAGTCTGAAATTTCAATTTTAGCTTCTCTTAAGGGGCATAGTCTGGTTAAAAAATCAAAAGAGGCCGAAGCTAAAACCAATCACGATGTGGTTGCCCTTATTTCCGCCATCGCTTCGGAACTTAACGGCAAGGCGCCCAATCTTTTGCGCTATCTCCATTACGGCTTAACCTCCTCCGATGTTTTAGATACCGCTTTGGCGCTTCAAATGCGGGAAGCGGCCGATTTGCTTGTAAAAGGGCTTGATTCTGTTTTGGCCGAACTTAAAAGCTTGGCTAAAAAACACGCGATGACCTGGATGGCGGGCCGCACCCACGGGGTTCACGCGGAGCCGATGACCTTGGGTCTTAAATTCGCTTCCTGGCATGCCGAGGCTTTGCGCGGAAAAGAAAGGCTCCTCAGGGCCAAGGACGCGATTTCCTATGGAAAACTTTCCGGCGCGGTCGGGACTTTTTCCCAGATTCCGCCGACTTTAGAGGCCCAGGTGTGTCTTCGCCTGGGGCTTAACTTCGAGCCGATCTCAACTCAAGTCATTCCCCGCGATCGCCACGCGGAATTTATCCAGGCTCTGGTTTTAATCGCGGCTGGAATCGAGCGCTGGGCGACGGAAATTCGGCATCTTCAAAAGACGGAAACCCTCGAGCTTGAAGAGCCCTTTGCCGCGGGGCAAAAGGGATCTTCGGCGATGCCGCATAAAAGAAATCCGGTTCTTTGCGAGAATTTGGTCGGCCTTTCAAGACTCATGCGCTCCTATGCCCCGGCCGCGCTTGAGGATATTGCCCTGTGGCATGAAAGAGATATCAGTCACTCTTCCGTTGAGCGCGTTATTTTGCCCGATGCCTGTATATTGCTTGATTTTATGCTTAACCGTTTTAAAAACGTTCTGTCCGGGCTCTTGGTCTATCCGGAGAGAATGAAGGAAAATATGAACCGCTCTTATGGGCTGATGTTTTCGCAGCGCGTCCTTTTGTCTTTGATTGATTCCGGAATGGAGCGCTTAAAGGCATATGAGGTGGTCCAGAAAAATGCGATGAAGTGCTGGCAAACGCGCCAGCCCTTTCGCTCAATCATCGCCGCGGATCCCAGCGTAAGCAAGCGGCTTTCCCGAAAAGATCTGGACCGTTGTTTTGACCTTTCCGATTATAAAAATTCCGTTGAACAGCTTTTAGAGAGGTCCGGCATTACATCGTGAAGGAAAAAAAGACTCCGGGCTTAATCGTTTTACTGACTGATTTTGGCCTCAAGGATCCCTATCTCGGCATCCTCAAGGGAGTCATTGCATCGAAGGTTCCGGAAGCGAAAATAATTGATCTCTCGCATGAGGTTTCTCCTCAAAATGTGAAAGAGGCGGCTTTTTTTCTTCGCGCCGCGACGCCCTATTTCCCTGCGGGCGCCTTGTTTGTCTGCGTAGTCGACCCCGGAGTGGGCTCCCAAAGAAATATCTTGTGGGTTAAAACCCGTCGGCATCAGTTTTTAGCGCCGGATAACGGAGTTTTAAGCTGGATTCAAGAGCCGATTCTTGAATCGCGGATTGTCTCTAGCCGGGAATGGATGAACTCCGATATTTCCAATACCTTTCATGGCCGCGATATCTTTGCGCCTGTCGCCGTGGAATTAATTAAAGGCAAGCCCGTTCGTCTTTTGGGGCCCAAAACCTTAAAAAAGGTCAATGATCCCTGGCCCCAGCCTCTTTTAAAACCGGGGAAGGCCGAGGGAAAAATCATTTTCATCGATCGCTTTGGAAATTGCATCAGCAATATAGAAGCGTCAAAATTGCGCGTTTTAAACTTTAAGCGCGATCCCGAAATTTTCTTTAGGGGAAAAAGCGTGGGCCCCTTGCGGCGGCATTACGCGGAAGTCCCCAAAAATCGCCCTCTTTGCCTCGACAGCTCTTTTGGGCTTTTGGAGCTGGCGGTTAGGGATGGCAGTTTTGCCGCTCGATTTAAGTCTCAAATTGGAGAAAAAATAGAATGCCGATGGAATTGAGCCGTGGGGCGGAACTTAAGATCAAGCTTAAACGAAATGAAGAAAGACGGATTCTCTCCGGACATTCATGGATTTTTTCCAATGAAATTGCGGGGGTCAGCGGAAAGTTTGAAAGCGGAGATTTGGGAGAAGTTTTTTCATTTTCCGGAGAATTTCTAGGACTTGGATTTTATAATCCGCATAGCCTCATTGCCGTTCGTATTCTTTCGCGCAAGCGCTTGGAATCGATTGATTCTCATTTCTTCTACCAACGGTTTTTAGAGGCGCTGGCGTATCGGGAAAGGGTTTATCCCGGACGGCCTCCGTTTTATCGGCTTTGTTTTGGCGAATCAGACGGACTTCCGGGCTTGGTCATCGACCGCTATGGCTCGGTTTTAGTCTTGCAGATTTTATCCGCCGGAATGGAAAAGCGCTTGTCTCAAATTTCAGAGGCGCTTTTAAAGATCG
>JAKAQV010000145.1 GCA_021819565.1 bacterium
ATCAGCCCTGGCATTTCCGCTTCGGCTAAAGCGATTTCCTTTCTTCCCCAATCGGCAAGAGTGATATCTTTGACTTTGTAATCCATGGCGGCGGTCGGCATAAATTTCTCCTTCCCAAGGCGAGACTTGGGCATTTTTTTACTAGCACTAACCACTTTATTGTAGCAAAACTCGCTATTGATGAGATACAATAAATGTCATGAATAAAATCAACAGCCGTATTGCCGAGGAATTGACGGAAAGCGGGCGGGTCATCTCTCAGTCCGCTCAAATGGCCCCTTTGCTTGAGAAAGTAGCCGAAGAATTGGTGTCTTGTTATCGTCGCGGCAACAAGATATTGACTTTTGGAAATGGCGGATCGGCTTGCGATGCCCAAAATTTCGCCGACGAACTCGTTGGCCGTTTCGAGCGCAATCGCCCACCCCTTCCGGCATTGGCTTTGACCACTAACACTTCGGATCTCACCTCAATATCCAACGATTTCGGTTATGAGGTTGTCTTTGCAAGGCAACTTGAGGCCCATGCCAAGCCCGGAGATATCGCGGTGGCGATATCGACCTCGGGAAACTCCAAAAATGTCCTTTTGGCCGCAGAAGCGGCAAAAAAATTAGGGCTTTTAGTCATCGGTCTTTCTGGAGAAAGCGGGGGGAAACTCAAAAATATCGCTGACTTCTGCGTTTGCGTCCCGTCTAAGACCGTCGCGCGCATCCAAGAGGCGCATATCGCCATCATTCAAATCTGGTGCGGGATTATTGAGGACTCTCTTTTCCCGAATGCGCCAAAAGCCCATTGAGACCGGCGATGGGAGAGATCGTTTCTTTAAAGACAGCCGCGCTGATCCGCCAAAGCCTGAAAAAAAAACATAAGACGGTTGTTTTTACCAATGGAGTCTTCGATATTTTGCACGCCGGTCATGTTCAGGTTCTGGAGCGGGCTAAAAAAATGGGAGATGTTTTAATTCTAGGCCTTAACCGCGATGAGTCGGTTCGCCTATTGGGAAAAGGCCCGGGCCGCCCGCTCAACCGCTTTAAAGACCGTGCCCGAGTTTTAGCGGCATTGTCGGCTGTTGACTACGTCGTTGGGTTTAAGGAAAAAACCCCTGAGAAGACGATTCGGGTTTTAAGGCCCGATATCCTGGTTAAGGGCGCCGACTATTCAAAAAACCAAATCGCGGGCGCCGCCTTTGCCGGGAAAGTCGTCCGTATCGCGCTTAAAAAAGGCTATTCAACGACAGCCCTGGTCAAAAAAATTCAGGGGTTATCCGCCGCCTGAGTTTTCGCCGGTTTCTTTTTTTGGCGCGTTTTTGACTGGGGCGATTTAATTTTTTCCTTGCCCTTATTATTGGCGTTTAATTTTTCAAGCTCCGCGATTTTCTCTTGCGCTTTTTTAACGTCTTTGAGTAGCGGGCTTGAAGGGTGGGATTTTTCAAACGCGCTTAGATCCGCTTGGGCTTGTTTGAGCTTTCCGGAGACGACTTCCTTAACGGCGGCGGCGAATTCCTTTCGTTCTTTGAGAGTTTGTTCTCTTTGGGAAACATTAGATTTCTCCCAAGTTGGTTGATTGAGTTTGGAGAGGTCTTGTTTGCTTCCGCGCACAGCCGCGACCGCGACTAAGTCGTTTCTATTTTCGTAGCTTTGTCCTACCGATGAGGCGGAGAGGCTTTGTTCCAGTTGAGTAAACCAATTCATCAGTAGTGTCGTGGTCGATTGCGCTTTTTGAGGCGGTGGCGCCTGTCCTTCGTCAGCCTTCGATGAACCGACGGCGAAGACGCTCAACGCGAGCGCAAGGATTATTTTTTTCATGGGTTTCCCTCCTGAAAATTCTTGACCAGGATCTCAACCGAAGGGCCGTAGGAGGGGTCAAGCTCCTGTATCTGTTTTGCGGATTCGGAAACTTTCCGCGCGTTTTTAAGATGGATTTCGGTTTTAAGGAAGTTCATCCAGATATCGGGATTGCCGGGGTCGTTGAGCGCGGCTTTCTTATACCAACTCTCGGCCTTATGGTATTGGCGCTTTAAAAAGTCGATGTTTCCAAGATCGTTATAGGCGGCCGGGCTTGTGGAGCTAATGGCCAAGGCCGATTTAAAACTTTTCTTGGCGGCACTGATATTTCCATCTTCATACTCCCAAACCCCCAAGGCCAGGCGCGGATCGATGAGAGAGGGGTTTTCGGCGATTTTTTCTTCAAGCCTTTTCCGAATTGATCGGTAGGCCGCATGAAAGAGATTTTCGGAATTTTCTTTGACGAATTTATCGACCGCTTCCATATTCGGTATCTCCACCTTCCAGTCAGTGGGCGGCATGGTCACGGGCTCATATGTTTCCCAGGCTTTTCGCACATCGATGATATGAACGTCGCCTTTCTTTGACTCGGTTTTATAAGAATAGGCGGCGTTTCTTACGGCGTCGATAAAAGATTTTCCTATCAATGTCGACTCGACAGGGACCCAATAGGTTCCCTCATAACTAATCAAGCTGTCCTTAGGAAAAGCGGCATCGGTCCAAGAGGAGGCGCGGGTATCAAACATAAAGGCCATATGCCCTGGATAGTCGATAATGGCGGCGTGAACATTGTCCGCGTCAAGCATGGAGATGAATAGAGTCGTTAAATCGTCGCATTGTCCGCTTTTTCGCCGAAGAGTTTCCCGTGGAAATTGCGCATAGTCAATCGGGAAATTGGGGTTGGTTGAAATTTTCTCAAAGGAGTTCGTCGGGTTTTCCGCGTATTGCATGCCGTAAACCCCTAAGGCTTCCCACAAACGCATGGCGGCCAAAACATTGGAATTGAGGGCTGAGGCATCGGGAAAATTTTCCTGATGATTGAGAATCTCTCTCTCAAAATCAAATACGGGCGTATCGTTGGGAGTGATGAAATTGGCGATTCGGCGCGGGTCTTGCCAGGTAATGGCATTGCGGGAATAGACGGTCAGCGGCTGGGCAAGAGAGATCGTTTTCTTTTTGTTTTTTTCGAAATAGGTCAGCGTCAATTTCGCCTGAATGGGAGTTTCCTCCGTGACATCGAGGATGGTATTGTTTAAAGTCGCGATCAGAGGGACGACAATCGAGGACATGGAGTCCAATTTTTTAATGCGTATGTCGTATCCAAAGTCCATGTAATTTTTGATCTGGAAGGTCAGCTTGAGGTCGTTAAACGGCACATCGGAATTGTTCGTGATGGTGGCCGAGCCGATGGGATTTTTTAAATACCACTTATAGTTGGCCGGGAATATTCCGGACAATGTTATAGAGGAGATGGAGATTTTCGGGCGGTTGGCGCTTTCCCCATCAATGGCCTTGATCGCCCGGCTTTGCGTGCCAATATCTCCGGTTTTCGCCTCGGTGGCCAATCGGTAGTAATAGACCTGTCCTGATTGGGCGCTAGAGTCTGTAAAGTGATTTTTATCGGTTGTCCCAATTTGCATGAAGTTTTCATAGCGCTTGTCGGAGCGGTAAATAAGGTAATCCTTGGTCCATGAATTTTTGACCGGTTCCCAGGAAAGCTCTATGACGCCTTCTTTGGCGGCGGTTGATATCGAAAGAGGGGCGGATAGGGAAGGGTGGATATGAAATGAGAGGATATGTTTTTGCAATCGGTCTGAAATTCTCAGAACTTGCTTGTCTACCGATAGAGAGACGGGATCTCCAATTAAACTGCCCGAAAAGAAATCCATAATCCAGCGTCCATTGGTCGAAAAAGAAGAGACGCGCTTGAGAGCATGGTCTAGGACATAGATGTAGTTTTCTCCATCAAAAGCCAAGGCGATTGGATCTTCGAATTTTCCGGGAGCTTCGCCCATTTCTCCCCAGGAGCTGATGAGTTCTCCGGAAGGATTGCATTTAAACACCTTTTTAAGTTCCCGGTCGAGGAAATAGACAAATCCCGCGTTGTCCCAGGCGACAGAGACCGGCTTTTCAAGTTCAAAAGAGCCGAGTTTAGGGCCAATTGAAAAGAGAAAAACTCCGTCTGGGGTATAGGCATCGACCCGGTGATTTCCCGGATCGGCGATATAAACCGTTCCCGCACCATTGACCGCAAGCCCCAAGGGCTTTCGCACGCGCCCTTCTTTTGAGAGCCCATCAAACCAACCGCTGGGCTGCGCGATATTTTTGTCCCATTTCCAAGCGCCGGAGGAATCTGAGACAAAGTGTTCTATGCGGTGTCTGGGCGCGTCTGAAACGTAAAGCCCAAGGGTCGGATCAAGAGCAAGGCCGGTCGCTTTCCATGTTTGATCGTCTTTTTTGCCTTTTTTCCCGAATTGAGAGAGAACATTTCCCGAAGAATCGAGAACGGCAAATTTCCCTTTTTTCGGCAAATAAATATAGGTGCTCGATTGGTTGATCAAAATCGGGTTGGCTGAAAAATTCCAGATGGCATCCGGCCCCGAGGGAAATAGCTTGGTGGTGGCGCTGGGATGAATGGGGTGAATCTTGAATTTGTTGGCCACT
>JAKAQV010000146.1 GCA_021819565.1 bacterium
CGACCGCGATATTTTTAGCTCCGCAGACAATCGTGAAACTCTCGCTTCCGTCGGTGACCTGACAAACGCTCAGGCGATCGGCGTTAGGATGTTTTTCGATCTGAAGAATTTGGGCGGAAACAACCCCCTTAAACTGCGGGCCTTTTCTTTCGATGGATTCCACCTCAAAACCCAAATTCCCCAATTTCCCCGCCAACTCTTCGGCGGAAAAATAAAATTCCAGATGTTCTTTAAGCCAGGAAAGAGAAATTTTCATTTAAGCGAAAAGGGGCAACTCCGCGTCCTTAAATTGGGAAAGAAAACGAACGTCGTTTTGATAAAAATCGCGAATATCTTTAATCTGCCATTTAAGCATCGCGATTCGTTCGACTCCGATTCCAAAAGCGAAGCCCGACCAAATCTCGGGATCATAGCCAACGGCTTTAAAAACATTCGGGTGAACCATGCCGGCCCCTAGAATTTCGATAAAACCGGTTTTTTTACAAATCCCGCAGGGATGCCGGTCTTTTCCCACCCCGGTCCCGGAACAAAATAGACAGGACAAATCGACTTCCGCGGAAGGCTCCGTAAACGGAAAATAAGAAGGCCGAAAGCGCACCTTGATTTCAGGCCCGAACAGGGCTTTCAAAAATTCTTCCAAAGTTCCTTTTAAATCGGCGAAAGAGACATTTTTGTCCACATACAACCCCTCCACCTGATGGAACACCGCGGAATGAGTGGCGTCAATGGCCTCATGCCTAAAGACCCGGCCTGGAGAAATAATTCTGAACGGCGGCTTTTTCTGCCGCATTGCGCGGATCTGAACGGGAGAAGTATGCGTCCGCATCACCTTTGAGCCTTCGACATAAAAGGTATCTAGCATATCGCGCGCGGAATGATGCTCTGGAATATTGAGAGCCGTGAAATTATGTTCGTCATCTTCGATCAAAGGTCCCTCGGCCCAAGAAAACCCCATTAAGCCCAAAATATGGGCCATCTGATTTTGCATCTGGGTTAAGGGATGAAAGCGTCCGCGCAAAGGCGAAAGAGGCGGAAGAGTTAAGTCTAAGCTCTGGGAGTTGATATCTTTTTCAAAACGCAGTTTTTCGATTTCTTCTATCCGGGCCGCGATTTGAGATTCCAGCTGGGATTTAATTTTCTGGGCTTTGGGGGCCAAGAGCTTGCGCTCTTCAATGGAGAGATCTTTAATCGACCTGAGGAGTTCGGTCAACGAGCCTTTGCGGCCCAGAAAGCGTATTCGAAGCCGTTCTAAATCTTCCGCGCTTAAAATGGCGGAAAAATTTTCGGCGGATATTTCACGGGCGACTTTTTCAAGCTCTTTTTCCCAGTCCGAGGAATTCATCAGTATCCCGCCCGGAGAAAAGAAAGCCGCCGCTTTAGACGGCCGCTTTAGACGAAGATTTCAAGCCCGCGCCGGAGCCCGCAAGGCCGACCAAGTGCTTAAAAGAAGGAGCGTCTGTCACCGCGATTTCCGAAAGCATCTTTCGATTAAGCGCAATCCCGGCCTTTTTAAGTCCGGCGATAAAGCGGGAATAAGTCGTTCCATGCTCGCGGCAGGCGGCGTTGATTCGCTGAGTCCAGAGAGTGCGGAAATCTCCCTTGCGATCCTTGCGGCCGGAATAGGCGGCGGTGAGAGATTTCTCCACCTGCTGCTTGACCATGCGCCATTTACGGCTCTTGTCCGAATAAAAGCCCTTGGCGAGCTTAAAATATTTTCTTTTGTGTCTTCTCGTTGTAACGCCGGATTTAATTCTCATAACTCCTCACCGATAAGGCAGATATTGCGAAATAACTTTTCCATCCACGCTGTTAAGCGTATTTTTTCCGCTCAAAAAACGACTGCGGCCGGAAGACATCGGGGCCAACAGATGACGCTTGCCCGCGCGTTTATGGCGCCAAAGGCCCGTGCCTGTCTTTGAAAACCGTTTCTTCGCTCCGCTGTGGGATTTTATCTTGGGCATATCATTCTCCTAATGTTTCGGGATCAGAGTCATGAAAAGACGATTCCGATCGTTTTGAGGCGCCTGCTCTATGGAGCCGGAGGGCTCTAGCCTCGCGCGAATATCGTCCAACAATTTCATTCCCAAATCTTTATGCTGCATTTCCCGCCCCCGAAAGACGACCATCACTCTCACCTTGTCGCGGGCGGCCAAAAATTCGCTAATCTGCTTAATTTTGACTTCCAGGTCATGCACTCCAATATGCGGCTTGAAACGCACTTCCTTAAGCATTCCCGCTTTTTGATTTTTGCGGGCTTCTCTTTCTTTTTTCTCCTGCTCGTACTTATACTTTGAAAAATCTAAAATCTTACAGACCGGCGGGTTGGCATTCGGAGCGATCTCAATGAGATCCAAACCTCTCTGCCTGGCCATCGCCAGGGCCTCGGGCAAGGGCCGAACCCCCACTTGAGTCCCATCGGAATCAATCACCCGAACTTCTCTGGCCGAAATGCGGTTATTGATTCGGACCTGCACGCTGTTTTTAGTAAACTTGTTTATATTCCCTCGGGAAAACTGCTACTATTAAAAATACCCAGCAATGAATGATACCAAGTTAACTTCCTCTGCGTCAAGCAAACCCGCGGCCAAACCCGTTGTTTTTTCCGGAATGAGGCCGACGGGAAGACTGCATTTGGGCAATTATTTCGGGGCGCTGAGAAATTGGATAGAGCTTCAAGAAAAATATACCTGTTACTTTTGCATCGTCGATTGGCATATGCTGACGACCGGATACGCGGACACCTCTTCATTAAAGGACAATGTCCATCAGATGGTTTTAGATTGGCTCGCCGCGGGACTGGATCCGAAAAAATGCGTCATCTTTAAACAATCCGACGTCATCGAACACGCGGAATTGGCTCTTCTTTTGAGCATGACCACTCCTTTATCCTGGCTTGAAAATAATCCGACCTGGAAAGAACAGCTTCAGGAACTCGCCAAAACCAAACATTCCGTTCAAGTTTTGGGAAGCGCCCTTGCGCGCCGAGGCGAAAGCGATATTGCCATCTCCGAACGGCTGGAGTCATCCAAATACGAACTGCGGACCTCCGGATTTCTTCTCTATCCCGTTCTCCAATCAGCCGATATTCTCCTCTATAATGCCACCAAGGTTCCGGTGGGGCAAGACCAATTGCCGCATGTGGAACTCTCCCGCGAGATATGCCGGAGATTTAACAGCTTTTTCCCCGGCACCTTCGCGGAACCCGAAACTCTTTTGACCGCCACTCCTAAAATCTCCGGAACGGATGGGCGAAAAATGTCCAAATCTTACGGGAACACGATTCAACTGCTGGAAAGCGAGGATTCTCTCAAAGAAAAGACGCGCTCTCTTTATACCGATCCCACGAAAATCAAGGCCACGGACCCGGGTCATCCCGAGCCCTGCGCGGAAAACCCGCCGGGATGCTCGGCTTTTTCCCTGCACAAACTCTACGCTTCCGAAGATTTCGTCAAACAGCGCAAAAGCGATTGCCTTGCCGGAAAAATCGGCTGCGTTGCCTGCAAAAAAGATCTGCTATTAGAAATGAGCGAACCCTTCTCGCAATTTAGAGAAAAGAGAAATCAGCTGTCTAAAAATCCGGAGGCCGTTTCGGCCCTGTTGGAATCGGGGGCGAAAAAAGCCAAGACCGTGGCCACAGAGACGATGACCCGTGTTCGCAGGGCGATGAATCTCGTATAATAGGCAAATGCCTATTCCAACCCTAGACATCCATCTCGAAGTTTTTGAAGGACCGCTCGACCTTCTTCTTTTTCTCATTAAAAAAGACGATCTTGATATCCACAACATCCCCCTTGCGCATATCACGCATGAGTATCTCGAATACCTGCAGTTGATGAAAGACCTCAATTTGGATCTGGCGGGCGAGTTTTTGGTCATGGCCTCGACCTTGATGCTTCTCAAAGCCAAATCACTTCTTCCCAAAAGCCCGGAACGGATGGAAGAAGAGTTAAACCCGGAATCGGATCTGACGGCTAAACTCCTTGAGTACCAAAAGTTTAAAGCCGCCTCCGAATACCTAGAAGACCGGGGAGAGGAATTTAAAAACGTTTTTTACCGAGGAACCCCTCATTTTGAAGACTCGGAAAAAACCCTTTCCGTCGGGGTATTCGATTTATTGTCGGCGCTCAAGGAAATCTACGAGCGCGGGGAAAAAGACTCGCGGGAGATTATCGGAGAAGAATTTCCGATCGAGGAGAAAATCGAAAAAATATCGAAAATGCTCGAAAATCGCCCAAGCTTATCCTGGGAAGATATTTTTACCGGCGAAAAAAAACGCATCGGCATTCTCAGCTGTTTTCTAGCCCTTTTAGAACTAGTCCGCCTCCAAAAAGTTTTCATCAGGCAAGATTTAAATTTCGGCAAGATTCTAATCTTTAAAAAGGAGGTCCCCCATGGAAATGGAGAC
>JAKAQV010000147.1 GCA_021819565.1 bacterium
TCCGATCTGAGTTTCCCGGAGGCTGATAACGCCTTGAACTGCCGCGTCGTCTCCAATCCAAAGATGAGTGGCTTCGTCTTGAATTAAATCCAAATTTTCCTGGTTTTCCAGAACCTCTTTCATGGAAAATTGATAAAGCTTTTTGTCGCATTGAGCGCGCGGGGATTGAACTGCAAAACCCTTGCTGATATTGAGGATCTTAAAATGGAGTCCGGAGCGGTCGGTGTTTTTTGCCATTTCCCCGCCCAAGGCGTCTATTTCCCGGACAATTTGCCCTTTTGCCACGCCTCCGATGGAGGGATTGCAGGACATCGCCGCGATGGTGTCGAGGTTTTGGGTCATCAAAAGCGTTTTCATTCCCATTCGGGCGGAAGCCAAAGCGGCTTCGCATCCGGCATGCCCGCCCCCCAGGACGATGACCTGGTATCTTTGGGGAAAGGAAATAAAATTAGGCATAGAGAAGAGCTTTGAGTATCTCCTTAGGGACAAGGCCCATGAAATAAAGCGCAAAGGCAAAGGCGATTTGAAAGAGTAAAGAAAATAGAACCGCTAGAAAAGCCCGGGAGAGGCGAAGCCCTCTTAATTCCCTCAGTCCCATCATTCCGGCCCAGAGCATCCACAGTCCGCCAACAATCTGGCTTCCGTTAAAAAGGGAGCTTGAATTAAGCCATACCGATAAAATCATCGGAAGAAAAAGAATAATCCCGATGGCGTTGAGCCCGAGCATGAACCCGGCGATGGGCAAGGCTTCGCTTTTCCCGATCTTACGCAAGGGAAAAATAAAAAAGGCAAAACAAAGAGTTTCTCCGATATCAAAGAACGGCTTTGAAATTCCATTTCTTTGGGCATAGAGGACAATCAGAATAAACGGCATGGCGGTCCAGAAAATTCCGGTAGTGATTTTAAAGAAAAGGTTTCCTTTTTCCAGCCAGATCATGATTCCAAGAAGACAAAGAATCCAGACGATCTCGAGCGGAGGCTGCCACAGCATCACTTTGAGCCAGAAATTAAAATTAGGGGATTGGCTTGGAAACGGAGCGTAGTGATCGGGAAAATTCCAGGGCTTGAGCCAATAAAACAAAAGAGAGAGTAAAAGAAAGACAAGATAGATGGAGAGATTCGACGGGATTTCCCCGCTTTCTTTATTTTGGGCGGCGCCTCGGGACGGGAAAAAAAGATAATCCCGGCACAGTTGGATGACTTTAATCATATTAAATCGTTTTGATAATGCTTCATTCCCCAAAAACAAAAGGCGGAGGCCGGGCCCAGAAAGAGACTAGCGCTAATCAAGGCGATTTTAAGGCCCGCCAGGTCCGAAAGATATCCTATCAAAGTTGGAGAGATTGCGTCTCCCAAGGCATGGATGAGAAGCATGTTGGCGCCAAAGGCGAGCGAGCGCTGGGTCGTGGGAGTGACCGCGACAATGATGGCGTTAAGGGGCCCCATATTAAGGAAAAGAAAAATTTCCGCGACAAAAAGAGACACAAGCGCGCTCTTGAGGCTCGGGGCCAATAGAGAAAAAATGGCGAGAGGCATTCCGATTAAAAGCCCAAGTCCGGAAATCATGAAATAGGACTTGGGATTGACTTTAATCAATCTTTCCGATAGAAATCCCCCGAAATAAGAACCGATGACTCCCGACAACACCGTCAGCGCTCCGAAAATGATTCCCGCTTTTGCAACGCTTAAATGCCATTGGCGATGAAAAAAGCTGGGCATCCAGACGGCGAAGCCGCCTAAGGCAAAAGTCATCGCCGCCCCCGCGAAAGTCGTTAGAGCGTAGCTGGGGATGGAAAAAAGCGCCTGAGTTTCGCGGGTCAGAGTAGATTTTTTTAAGGGGTGGTCTAAAAGAGTTCTTTTCCCCCGCGGGTCTTGAAGGCGAGAAGCGAAAGCGGCGAGAATTAAACTAGGAATCGATAAGAAAATAAAAGCGTCTCTCCAACCCCATTTTTGTCCCAAGACGCCGCCGCCGATATATCCAAGCGCGCTTCCGACCGGAATCGCCAGCGAAAAAAGCGCCATAATCATTCCGGACTTTTCCGGCGGATACATTTCACAGACAAAAGACGGGGAAACCGCTCCATAGCAAGATTCCCCGATTCCAACCGCGGCCCTAGTCGAAAATAACGAGGTAAAATTGCCGCAGAGAGCCGTCATCGCGGTTGAGAGACTCCAGAGCGTCGCGCCCAGACTAATCCACAACACCCGGCCATAGCGATCGGCTAGGTATCCGATGGGAAGAGCGGCGAACATATAGACGAGCATGAAAGCGGAGGCAAGCCAGCCGGCCTGGGCGTCTGACAATAAGAGGTCTTTTTGGATTAAAGGCAAGACCGCATAGATAGCCTGGCGATCGATATAATTGAAAAGGTTGATCAGAAAAAGAATCAAGAAAACGGAGTGGGCTTTTTTCATTTTCCAACGCAGAATTTGGAGAAAATGGAGTTGAGAACCTCTTCGCCGGCGTTGTCGCCGGTAATTTCTCCTAGAAAGTAGAGGCACTGCCGAAGGTGGAAAGCGGCTCTTTCTTCCCATTTTTTGACATTATCACGGATGGAATTTTCCGCTAGAAGAATTTCTTTGGCCGCTTCTGTTAAGGCTTGATGATGGCGAAAATGGGTGATGAGAATTTCATGCCCCAGGGTTTCTTGGGACAATCGTTCCGATAATGTTTTTTTGAGGTTTTCTATTCCTTCTCCCAATAAGGCCGAAACGGAAATTCCTTCCCAGTCATCAGCGATGCGGCGCGGCAAATCCGATTTGTTTAAAGCAAAAATGGCGGGTTTATTTTCTTTTTTCGCGGCGTTGGCGATAGAGAGAAGAGTTTTTTCCTCTTCAAGAGAAATGCTCCGGGAGCCGTCAATGACGATGAGGGTTAAATCGCTATTTTCCAGGGCTTCTTGCGTTCTGCGGATTCCTTCTTGTTCAACAACGTCTGAGGCTTGCTCCCGGATTCCCGCGGTGTCAATTAAAAGCGGCGTTATTTCCCCCAAGGGCAGGGATTCTTCAATGGTGTCTCTGGTCGTTCCCGGAATTTCAGAGACGATGGCGCGCTCTCGCCCTAAAAGAGCGTTGAGAAGACTTGATTTTCCGGAATTGGGAAGGCCGGCGATGCAAATCCTCGGGCCGCTTAAAATCTTTTTTCCCCTTTCATATGTTGAAGCGAAATTAGTAATCGCTTGATGAGTTTGATGGAGAGAAAGAAGAAATTCATTTTCCGGAGGCGGCGGCAATTCTTCTTCCGGATGATCGAGGCAGGCCTCGATGTGAGCGAGCATCTCAAGGAGAGGAGTTTTGATTTGGTTCAGTCTTTTTGAGATTCCGCCGGAAACTTGAAGTAGAGCCGCGCGGTGAGAGGCCTGATTTTCCGCGCGTATCAGATCGCAGACGGCTTCCGCCTGGGAGAGATCCATTTTTCCGTTAAGAAAGGCTCTTCGGGTAAATTCTCCGGGGGTCGCCATCCGCGCGCCGCTTTCCAGCGCCGCTTTGAGCAAAGAAGACAGAATGAAGGGCGAACCATGCGAGGTAATTTCGATGAGATCTTCTCCGGTCGGGCTTGCGGCTTGAGCAAAATAAAGCGCGATGACCTCATCGATAAACTCTCCTTTTAAAGAAGCTCTCGTTAAAATCGCGGTCCTTGGTTTGAGAGTTTGAGGATCAATTTGAAGAAATCTTGCGGCGGTTTTCAAAGCGTTTAGGCCGCTGAGACGAATGATTCCCAGCGCGCTTTTCCCTTGTGGAGTGGCAATGGCGACGATGGTTTCTTGGTTCAATGATTTTTGCGCGGATAAAGGACGATTTTTCTCCAAACGCCTTCCCCTTCGGAAGAGCTTTCAACCTCCGGGTGATTGGCCAAGGTTTTGTGAATGATTCGCCGCATCGCCGCGTTCATTGGCGGCAATCGATAAGGAGCTCCCGAACGCTTGATTTCCGAAATCCCATATTCTACCTTGGAGAAAATCTCTTTTTCTTTTTTGTCCCAGTATCCAAGGGCGTCTACTTGGATCGCGCATTCTTTTCCGGATTTCCGGCCCAGCAGGATATTGAAGATAAGTTGGAGAGACTCAATTGTTTTTCCTTCTAAACCGATCAGATATTGCGCGAGTTCCCCCTCCAAGGAGAGTTTGCCTCTATCCTGTTTTTCATCCCATAAAGAAGAGACGGAGACGTCTTCAAATCCCATCGCGTTTAAAATTTCTTTCATTAAATTTTCCGCGATCGGAAGAATTTCTTTTCCCGCTTTTGGGTGAGTGAGGGTATCCATGGATTTCTCAGTACTTGTAATATTTTTTAAGTCCCAACTGGATGACGGCGTTGACCAAGCTGTTGGTCAACCAGTAAAGAACAAGCCCCGCCG
>JAKAQV010000148.1 GCA_021819565.1 bacterium
GTCAATGGCCGCTTCTCCGTCTTTAATGGCGCCTTTGACCGAGGGTTTCCCATCGGAGGCTCCGTATCCGCGATAATCGAAAATTAACACATCATAACCTTGGGCGGGCAACCAATAAGAGAACATGAAATGGGAAGTCATGTTCTCTCCATTGCCGTGAAACTGAATTAAAATTCCCTTGGCTTTTGGTTGGGATGTTTTCATCAAGAGCCCGGTGATGGCGGTTCCATCTTTGGAGGGAAATTTAAACCACTCGGAGTTGATGCCTAGCGTTTCCGGGCGGCGGTAGAGGCGGTGGGTTGGAAAAAAGAAATCATGCGTGCATCCGGAGAAAAGAAAAACGGAAAGAAGCGGAAGGTAAAAGGAAGTAAAAAAATTTGCCTTCTTTCCGCGCTTGCCGTTATTTTCCGTTTCTTGTCTCAACCACGAACTCTTTTTCTTTTCTTTGAGCGAGATATGCGAGATTGCCGGTGTCGGCGGCGCGCCAATCGGCGTATATGAACGCGGCGTATTCCCGGCCGAATTAAAATGATGTGCCCGGGTTTAAGGGTTCTGACGCTGCGGATGTGGTTGATTCTAATGAGGCTTGAAATGGTGGTGTGGTATCGGCGCGCAATCTTTCCTAGAATGTCGCCTCTTCTGATGCGGTAGCGAAGCATAGTCGGCCCGGGATTCCAATCCTTGACTTGGGCCAAGGCCGTCTCAAAATTTTTCGCGGAGCCTTTGGGGATTTTAAGCGTAAAGCCGGACTTTTCTTCCGGTGTGCACCAGGCGCGAAGTTCCGGGTTTAATTGGCGCAACACGCTTTCGCTGGTTTGAGCGCAGCGCGCGGCGATTCCCAAATCGAGAGCGTGCGGAATCGTGACGGTGTCAAAGGATTCTGGAGCGGCATATTGGGGATGAAAACCATATTTCTCAGGATTTTCTCCAATTAAAACGCAGGCCTCGAATTTAGGAACGTAGAAATTCGTTTGGGTCGGCAAAGCCCCGCGGGAGGAAAGGGTGCCGAAAGTAAGAGAGCGGCTCATCTTCATTTCATAACCCAAGCCGCCTTCTCCACGGTTATAAGCGGCTAAAGCCAAAGCCCAATCGCCGAACCAGCGGCGAAGATCCGAAAGATAATGGATGGCGGCCATGGTTTCTTTTTCGGGAACATAACGATCATCTTCCCAGTAGCTGACCTTAAGTCCGTATTTGACGGCGGTGCCCGGCATGAATTGCCATAGGCCCGCGGCGCCCGAGCGGCTTAAGGCATCGTCTTTAAATTCGCTTTCCGCCATGACCAAATAGAACAGTTCTGGGGGCAGGCCTTTTTTCTTGAGCGCCGCCATAATCATGTCCCGGTACATTCCGGAGCGGTTCAGGGCCGCTTCGGTCGCTTTGGGGCGGCGCAGATAAAGCTGAATCATCTCTTGAACTTTCGGATCATTGGGATTGATGGCGATGTGCTCGGTATTGGAAGTAATGGTAACTCGTATTTTTTTCAGCATCCGATCGAAGTCGGGCGCGAGAACTTTCGGAAGCAAGGGGTCGTGAAAGCGGGAGATGACGATGCTAAAGGCGTCCGCCATTTTTTCTCGTCCGGCGCTGTCTTGTCCATTTTTGAAATCGGCAAGCCCCTCTTGGTAATCTTCTTTTGCCTGGGAGATCCCATCTAAAGGAATGGGGGCGGGTTGGGAAACCTGTTTTTGCGCGGTTGAAGACGATATCGCGGGAGTCCGGACCTTGGCCGTAGATGAGGAAATTTTAGGAATCGCCGGAGAGGCCAGGGATGCGTTTAGGGTGTGAGTTGAAACAATTTGAGTTTGGGTTTGAGCGGAGCTTGAAATCGCGATGGGCAGAAAACGAGTGGGCGCGGCGGGAGTTGAGACGTTGACTGTCTGTGCGAATGCGGAAAGCGGAGTAAATAAAGAAAGAACAGCGATCGTCAGTTTCATGGGATTGTCTTATTCTACCAAACCAGGGACTCAATAATAAATTAAAAAATGCGCATCAAATCATGCTAAATGTGATCGAAGGTAATAAGCCCTATCGCGCGATCGCTTAAGCCCCTCTTCATCAATGCGGCGTCTTTCCTTTAGGTTATATGAGTATGAGGGGGATCTCAATTTTATTTGCCTTTAGTTTCCCGTAGAGTTGTTCGCGATCCGCCGTAAAGCGCGCAGGCAACTCATCAACGGACTTGAGATGAAAGGCTTCAACATCAGGCCCGCCCAGCTCAATATCCAATCCAGTTCTTTGCCGAATAATTTTTTCAACGTTGGCTTTTGCATTACCCCGTGGATCAAATCTCACCTTCTGGGAATCGTTTAAATTCAATAAGCCCGTTCCACCCTTCGGAAGGTAAATCGTCCCATTGTTAAAGTCAACCGCAAACGCGATGACACCGGGAACAATGAAAAATAACAGACCGACCGCGTCTAAAGCGGCAACCGCTATGTCGATTTTTCCGGCTTTCTGCCCTTTCCGCTGCGGATACATAATGGTTCCACAGCCGACGGACTGAAGCATTAATGCCGCGACAAGCGAAAAATTTAAAATCTTTGAACAATTTTTAATCATCGGAAGCCCCCTTGTGTTTACTTCATGCAGTATAGCAGATTCTTTCCGCTCAATTCTCAAACCGCATCAAATCTGTCAAGACAAAATCGCGGCCTTGGCCTGGGCCTTTTGCCGGAACCTGTCTGGGCCTTTTGGCCCAGGCGTAAAAAAGGCAGGGACGCTATACTAAGGAGTGTCCGGCATTTGAGATGAGGTCGGATCAGGAGAAAAAATGAAAAATAAAACGGCGGCGATGGCGGCGTTTCTGGCGGTTTTTGTTTCCGTTCAGGCGGCGTATTCCCAGGAACTTTCCCAGGCGTGGAAAAATTGGCGGGAAATTAAGACCTCGGCGCATTTTCAAAAAACCGCTTCTCCCAAGAATCTTCAAAACGCCGACGCCTCTTCTTTTATTCCGCGATTGGACGCGTTTTTGGGCGATCTCAATAAACGCCATGCTGAAATTTTTAAAGAGCTTAAAGATGGGAAGGCTCAGTGTTTTAATCCGAGTCCCGAGGTGTCAAGCGAAAAGGGTCTTGAGTGCCTCAACCTTCAAAACCAGTTTGTGCAGGATTACGGAAAATATGTGAGGCGCTTGCGGGCCTTAAAACTTTTGACCATCGCGATGTTTGGGAGCGGAGACGGACGAGAAGCCGGAGTTTATCGTTCGCTGGATTTAACGCAGGCTCTACAAGTTCGCGACAGGCTTGCCTCTTCTCTTTTTTTAAGCGTTCTTCCTTCAACAAAAGAGTTGCCGCGCCAATTCTATATTCCCAATGGCGTGGGTTCCGAGGGAATGGGAACGGGAGATGCCGATAAAATATCGGTCTTGTCCAAACAAGAGAAAAAAGACAGCGCTTTTATCATCACTCGGTATCTGCTAGCGGTTTGCGGAGGAGATTTCCGCCCTTCTCATGAGACCTTGGCGTCTTTTCAGGAGACTGCGGCTTCCTCTGGGGTTTCTCAGGACAGCGCGGAATCCTTTAACGGCCTTGCCGCGAAGATGTGCGGGCTCTTTCAATAATTTTAAGGAGACCAATTTTCAGGGAATTATATTTTGCTGAATTTGATACAATGAACAAACAGGCGATGGAGTTCGCCTAAACCGCTCCGGATTTGCTTGGGGCTGATGACTCCTATCGATTTTATCGATGGGAGTTTTTTTATGAATAAATGGATCGGCTTAGCCGTCGGCAGCGTCCTGGGAGGATTTTCTCGCTATCTCCTGGCGGGTTGGATTTACCGGTTCACGGGCGCCGATTTTCCCTACGGGACATTTATCGTCAACGTTTCCGGCTGCTTTTTGATCGGCCTATTTTACAGCTTTTCGGAAGTTCGTTTCTTAATCGGTCCCGATGCCAGGTTGTTTTTGATGACGGGATTTTGCGGAGCTTACACGACTTTTTCCACGCTCATCTTGGAAACAGCCAATTTAGCCCAAGATGGGGAAATGATTCGAGCGCTTCTCAATTTTTTGGCGAGCGGCGTTTTTGGATTTATTTTGTTTAAGGTTGGCGCGTATTTGGGCGCGCTGGCTTAGTTTCGGAGGGAAATTATGAAATTAGAAGGCGAGCAGAAGCTTCTGAGAATTTTCATCGGCGAACAGGACAAATGGGAAGGGCTTCCGCTTCATGAGGCCATTGTCAATCAGGCGCGAAAAATGGGAATGGCCGGGGCGACCGTTTTAAAGGGGTTTCTCGGCTTTGGCTGCAATGCCCATATCCATATGGCCAAGTTCCTGGATCTCTCCGAGGATCTTCCCATCATCATCGAAATCGTGGACAGCGAAGAAAGGATAAAAGATC
>JAKAQV010000013.1 GCA_021819565.1 bacterium
GGGCCATTGGGGAGAATTAACGCCACGCGCTCGCCTGTTTTTATTTGAAGGCCTTTAAATTTTCGGGCGAGAGCGTTTGACGCGAGATCGAGTTCTTTTCGGGTCCAAACCTGGTCTTCAAAGAAAAGGAAAGGCTTGTCGGGGGCTTCCTTGGCTCTTTGCCGGAGAAGCTCCGGCAGGGTCTCGACGGATAAATCGCTCATCGCTTGATTACGCTCCACTTTAAATATTTTACTTATTAGAAGGGGTCAAGGGGGTATTATGACGGCTGAAAATTTTTCTCAAAAGCTTTTACGGGTAGCCGTGATCGGTTCCGGCCCATCGGGTTTTTATGCCGCCGAGGCCCTTCTTAAACAAAAAGAGATTCCCCTTGAGGTGGATATGTTCGATCGTTTGCCCACTCCCTACGGGCTTGTCCGCGGAGGGGTCGCTCCGGATCACCAGAAAATCAAGGCCGTGAGCGCGGTTTATGAGAAAATAGCCCAGCTTCCGGGCTTTCGCTTTTTTGGGAACATCAAATTGGGGCAAGATATCCAGGTCCCCGATTTAAAGGCGCGCTATCATCAGATCGTTTACGCGGTCGGCGCCGAAACGGATCGGAAGATGGGAATTCCTGGCGAAGACTTGCTCGGTAGCCATTCCGCGACCGCTTTTGTGGGCTGGTATAATGGGCATCCGGACTACCGCGATGAACAGTTCGATTTATCCTGCGAGAGCGCGGCGATTGTGGGAGTCGGCAATGTGGCGATCGATGTGGCCAGAATTTTAGCCGAGGACCCGGAAATTTTAGCCAAGACCGATATCGCCGAATACGCGCTTGAGGCCTTGAGAAAAAGCAAGATTAAGACGATTTATCTTTTGGGGCGACGCGGGCCGGCCCAGGCCGCGTATTCTCCGGCGGAAATCAAAGAGCTCGGAAGCCTGACGACGGCTGACTTAGTGGTTCGGGAAGAAGAGGCTCGCTTGGATGAGGTTTCCAAGACCGATTATTTGGATCCCGAAAACAAGAAAAATGTCGATTATGTCCAAGCCCAAGCCAAGATGGGCGAGGGGAAAAAGCCCAAAAAAATCAGGCTTCGCTTCTGCGTTTCTCCCGTTCAAGTGGAAGCCGCAAGCGGCAGGGCCAGCGCGCTTAAAATCGAGAAAAATATCCTGGTCCCTGATGAAAATGGAAAGGCCAAGGCTCAGGGAACAGGGCAGTTTGAAACCTTGCCGATAGGCCTTGTGTTTCGCTCGGTCGGATATCGGGGGACCCCGATTCCGGAAGTTCCATTTGATCCAAAATCCGGGAAAATTCCCAACCGAGAAGGGCGCGTTTTTTCCGCGGATTTGAAAACTCCGCGCTTGGGAGAATATGTGGTTGGCTGGGCCAAAAGAGGTCCTAGCGGGCTTATCGGCACTAACCGCGCCGATTCTGTCGCGACAGTCAAATCGATGTTGGAAGACGCCTTGGCGGGAAAATTCGGATGGGAAACTGGCGCCTTAAATGGAGAGGGTTTGATGGAAGAATTTCTGCGCCAAAGGCGTTGCCGGTTTGTCTCTTTTTCCGATTGGCAAAAACTCGATAAGATCGAGATAGAAGCGGGAAAAAAGAAGGGGAAAACTCGCGAAAAAATTTCTCGCGTGTCAGAGATGCTCGGCGCTCTTGATCTGGCGTCCGTGGATAAGGCGATTTGAAGGTTCTTCTTTTCGGGCTTCTTTTGTGCCTTTGCGGCGGTTTTTCATTGGCCCAACCAGCGGTTTCTCCCGCGGATTTGGGTTTTTCCAAGAGAAGTTTATCCATTCCCGAATCGTGCAATCTGGAAAGACTGAAAAGACAAATTTCAGAGACGGAAATCGGGCGAAAGCTTTTGGCTGAAACGATCTTAATTCCCGTTTTTATCGGACATGTCCAAAAAAATCGCTTGGTTGATTATGCTTTCGCTCCGAACCCCCGGCTTCTGTTTAGCGGAAACGCTTTGACGGGAGATCCTTCTCCGGATATTGATTTAGATTTCATTCGGGCGCTCTCGATTGCCTCTTTAGATCTTCCCATGAAAACGGAAGACAGCCTTTTTTACGCGCGGGTCAACAGCGTCTTGTTCGCGCTGGAATACGGCGTTAAAGATCCTCAGTTTGCGCGCGATTTTAATTCCGACGTTCTTGAAGCCCAAAAATTATTGGCGGAAGGTATTGGGCTTAAACTCATGCATGGAGAACTGGAAAAAACCGCTTTTGACGCGGTTCTTTTTTCAAGTGACCCTTATTTCCTTTACCGCCTTTCTGACCCAGTTCCATTGATTTCGGAGATTAGAGATTTTATACAGCTCTATGGTCCCGATTTTGACGGGGTGATCAGCCGGGCGGACGGCCGATGGGTTGTCGCCGCAGGCAAGGTCTATCCGGGAATTTTTCTTGAGGATTCCAAAAAACTCATCCATTGGGGAGGACTTAAGCGCTTAAGCGAAATCCCCTTTTATCAGGCCCAGGACTTGGAACTCTTTTCCCAACAAGCGCGTCGGTCTCTAGGAGTTCATTAAAGTTTCCGGAAAAATACATTTTCCTTGGGCTGCGCGGCCTTGTTTCTCTCATCGAGCATTTCAGCGCTGTGAGCCGCCGCTAGAGCGGTGTCCCGTGAAATAATATTTTTTTGCAGGAGATTTCTTAGCCACATGTCTTTGGAAACCATTCCGACACTGGCTCCGGATTGGATCGCGTCATTAATGGCTTCAAGTCTTCGCTCGCGGATGAGTTGCCGGACCGCCGAGGTGGCGATCAAAATCTCGGGCGCAATCACCATTCCTTTCGCGTCGGATCTCGGCAACAACTCCTGGGATATGACGGCTTCGATGGTAGAGGCGAATTGTTCGCTTAAGGCTTGTTGATCGGCTTCCGGAAAAGAAGAGATGATTCTTTGGGCCGTTTTAGACGCATCCCGGGTATGCAAGGTCGTAATGACCAAGTGTCCGGTTTCCGCGGCGAGCATCGCGGCCTGGATGGATTTAGAATCTCTCAGTTCTCCGATGCACAGAATATCGGGATCTTGCCTTAGGGCGTCTAATGTTCCCGTTTCAAATGAGGGGGTATCGACGCCCACTTCCCGTTGAACGAAAATGGAGCGGGCAGGCTTAAAAATAGTCTCGATGGGGTCTTCGATGGTGATTATTTTTTGCGGCCTTCCGCTTTGATTGAGATGTTCAAGCATCGCCGCCATGGTCGTGCTTTTCCCGCTACCGGTGGGCCCGGTGACCAGAATGATGCCGGTTTTCCGCGTGATTAAATTGCCGACAATGGGAGGAAGTCCCAATGCGGTCAGCGGATAAATTTTGCTGGTGATGATTCTTACGGTTGCCCCCACCGTTCCTAGCGCATAGTAAAGGGAGAAGCGAAATCTCCCCAAAGAGTCGATACTCCTTGAAAAATGAAGGCGGAGCTCTTGTTTAAAGGCGTCGATCTCATTTTGATTGATGAAGGGCTTGAGTAAGGCCATGATTTCATCCGAGCTCAATGCCGGGTGTTTGAGCGCCGCTATTTCGCCGGAAACCCGGACCATCGGAGATGAACCGTGCACTAAATGGAGATCGCTTCCGCCTACCGCGATCGCTTCCGATAAAAGTTGGTTTAAAGTCAGTTCTTTGTCTGCCATAAAATTATGATTCTCCTTGTTTGTATCGAATTTGTGACAGGATGGTAAAAAAACGGTAAAGAGAGGAGTTCATGTATTTTTAATTCCATAGGGACAAAGAGGTTTTAGCAGACACGATGGGCATCGAGGCTTTCGCGCAGCGCAGACTTGTCTTCCATGTCTGACCAGGGCGTGCCCGAAAAAAATCCATTCCGCCTGGGGGAGAACGCGCATGAGATCTTTTTCAATAAGGACGGGGTTTGTTTTCTTTGTCAGCCCCAATCGGAACGAAACGCGCTTAACATGGGTGTCGACGACGATTCCTTCCGTGACGTTAAAAGCCGTTCCGAGAATGACGTTGGCGGTTTTTCTGGCCACGCCGCGCAATTGGGTCAACTCGCGGATGGTGTTTGGAATTTGACCGTTAAAATCCTTGAGAAGAGTCTTTGCCGATTCTTGAATTGACAGAGCCTTTGAGCGGAAAAAACCGGTTGATCGAATCAGGGACTCAAGTTCGTGAATATCGGCTTTGGCGTAGTCTTCAATTGCCGGATACCTTTTAAAAAGAGCGGTGGTCACGGAATTGACGCGCTTATCCGTGCATTGGGCGGAGAGAATTGTCGCGACCGCGAGTTCCCAGGGGGAGCGAAAATTGAGTTCGCAGTGGGCGTCGGGATAAAGGGTTTTAAGACCTTTGAGTATCTTTTGAGCCCGGCTGACGCGCGATAGGGCCTTCATTTCTTACTTATATAATAATAATCGAGTCCCAAGGCAATAGGGTTGTCGTAAAAGACCGGAACCTCTTTTCTCAGAGCGTAAATGGCCGTTGGGTGTGCGACCGGGATATTGGGCGCGTCATAATTGGCGAGTTTGAGAATTTCTTCCTCTAATTTTTTTTGTTTTAAGCGACTATGGGTCGAGGCAAATTTTTCAAGGAGGCGATCCATTTGAGGATCCCGGTATTGTTGTTCCAGAGGATAGCGGCCGTTTGAGTCGAAAAACGCGTAGAAAAAATTATAGGCGTTTGGATAATCGGCATACCAGCCGCGCATAAAAATTGGCATTAAATGTTTTTCGCTTTTATCCAAGAAAGAGGGCCAGTCAAGGCCGCGAATGTCGATATGAAATTTTGGATTGAGAGATTCCACGTTTTTCTTGAGGATCAAAGCCGCCGCCATGCGGTTTTCAGCTCCGACGTTGTAAGTAAGGGTGAAATGAAATCCTTTTTTCCAAACATCGCCGTTAAATGCGCGTTTAAAGTGCGAGATCGCTTTTTTGAGATTATAGGATCGGTAAGGAAAATGGGCATTAGTCTCCAAAAGCGTTGGGGGCACAACACTTTTAGCCTGGAATCCTTCGCCTTTGAGCGCGTCGCGGACAAAAGTTTTCGCATCAAAGGCGTAACTCATGCCAAGGCGGACGTCGCGATCGGAAAAAAAATCTGGCGGGATTCCATTTTCTCCCAAGCGGCCCGAGCCGATATCTCGATTCGCCGTTGAATTGACCCGGAAAGTAAAGAAAAACACCGGATCGGTGGCTAAGCGCGAGAGGTGGGAAATAATTTTTACGTTGGGGAGATTGGAAACCTCGCTTAAGAAAATAGGAGAGACGCTGATAGCGTCGGCGTCCCCGGCTTTGAGCATCAATTTTTGGGTTGAAAATTCCGGAATGGTTCGGATAATCACCTGGGATAGAGATGCGGGTTTTCTCCAATAATGATCGTTGCGCTTGAGGATTACGTATTTAGAAATTGGGTTCCACAGCGCTAGCTTAAATGGCCCGCTTCCGTCCATATGATTGCGCAAATAGCTGCGGTCTTCTGGGGGGTTGTTAAAACGGGCAAAAGACGCCCAGGTTCCATCCCAGTCTCCATGTTCGGTGGCCCAACTCTTTGGCAGAACATAGGACCAGCGAGCCATGATCGAGAGAAAAGGGGCAAAGGGGCGCTTGAGCGTAATGACGACATCGTTTCCTTCAACGCGCACAGCTTTTTGGGCGGCATCGAAGATGGATTTAAGAGAAACTCCTTTCTCGCGGGTTGAGCTGATTCCTAAAATGGGTTCTAAGAGAATACCCGAGGGACCGCCGGGACGATCCATGAGCATAAAGCGGAGAAGAGAATAGCGAACGTCCTCGGGAGATAAAAGCCGTCCATCTTGAAAGTGGACGTTTTTCCGAATATGAAATCGGTAGATTCGTCCGTTCGGGGAAATGCCGCCATTTTTGAGGGAGGGGACCGCAGTTGCGATTTTCGGGATAAGACGTCTTGGGGATTTGGGGTCCAACCCTAGAAGCGTATCATAGACGTTAAAAATAACATTTTGGCTGGCATTGTCATATGGATAGGCCGGGTCCAGGCTTGTAATTTCATCGACCTGGGCTAGAACAAAGGTCTTGGTTGGGGCGCAGAAAGCCGTGCGGGCGAGTAAAATTAAAAGTAATCCTCCTATTTTCCCCATAAGAGAAGTATAGAATATAGCGGGCGTAACAAATTTGTCATTGATTTATGGGTCAGAGTTGTTATACTTTTTGTGAGATGCCAAAATTTGTGGGAGGCCTTGAGGTTCTATGAGCGAGCGATATTGGATTTTTCAAAATAATCAAGTCGTCGGCCCTTTTGCGGTCGAAGAATTATTGTCTCGCCCGGATTTTTCTGGCGATGCCTTGGTCTGTCCCGAAGGAAGGCAGGGTACCGACGCCGGCGATTGGCAAAGAGCTAGTTTAATGCCTCCGATTCAGCAGGCATTGTCTAAACCCAAATCGCCACCCCCTGCTTTTCAGAGTCAACCGGCTTTAAGCCCAGAACCCGCGGGCGACGCTCTTTTAATTAAGGAATTGAGCTTGTTGGGCGCGGTTCATGAGAAATTGGGAGCTTTGGGGCAAAGCGTTAACCAACTCCAGGAATCTTTTAAGGAAACACAAAGAGAGTTGGATGAATTCCGCGCGAAATTTAATGGCAATAACCAGCATGATGAGGAGTGGAACCGCCGGATAAAAAATTTGGAAGATTCATTTGCTTCATTGGGGTCCTTAAAAGGCGATATTGAAAAGATATCCACTGAGTCTCGTGCTCAATGGGCGCCGCTGGAAGAGGCAACTCGTTCTCAAAAGCGTTTGATAGAAGAGTTGAACCAGAAACTTGAGATGCTTTCCCAATCCGGTCAAGACAGTCAGAATTTGTCGGCTCAAATCGCCGATGTAAACTCCCGAATTCAGGAATTAACGCAAAAAGTGGACGGGAATTCTCAGAATTCCGCTTTAAGCGCGTCTTTAGACGAGTTGCGGACCATGGTGAGCGGGCTTAAAGATGAAGTCGAGGCAGTTAAGTTTAAGCAAGAATCGATTCCCGCCCCTTCCTTCGACCCTACAATGCCTCAATCTATTTCGCCGATGCCATCGCCGGAACCTACAGCCGGGAATATGGGTTTTCCTCCCTCGCCGTTTGCTCCCCCGTCTTCGACACCGGAGGCTTCCCCTATGGTCTCGATGGGAGAGAGCGCTCCGCCATCGCCGATGAATGCCGCCCAAGAGTTTATTTTACCGACTGGGAATGTTCCGGATACCAATCTGTCCAGTTCTCCAGCCGCGTTTCTGGAGGCGAGTCAACCTTCCAGCCTTGGAGGGGAGAGTCTTCTTGGATCGCCTGCTTCAGCGGCTGCCGTGCCCGAGTCCCAGGCTGAAACGGGGGCTTCAGACAGCTCTTCTCTTTTTGAGTCTCCATCGGAAGCCACGGGAGTTCCGGTTCAAGCGCCAAAGAAATCTAAAAAAGGAAGTTGGCTTTTCATTCTGGTGGTTTTGGGCGGGGCTTTGTTTGCGTTGGCTTACGTCTTAGGCCTGATTCCTGGTCTTGAGCTTTCCAAACCAAAATCGGCCGCGCGGCCTCAGGCTCTTCCTTCTTCCCAGTCGGCTTTAGGGCTTCCGATGCCCAAGCCAGCTTCGCCGGCGCTTCCAGCTTCTCTTCCTCCAGAACAGGAAAAAGCTTTTAAAGATTCCGCCATTGAGATGGTCCAAAACTGGCCGATAACTTCCAGCGGAAAAACTATTTCCCAAGCCTTGGGAGCTTCCCCATCTCCGTTGGGAGATTTAAGCCCGTGGAGCGCCGAGAAAATCAAGGATAATCTTTATCAAGTCAATTACCAAACTCCGCCCACGATGAATGGAATGCAAAAATCCTACGAGTTTCAAGCGGATTTGTCTCTTCATCAGGTGGTTGGACAAAATCAGTTGGCGCTGGATTTATTATCCGGAAAGTCGCAATTTCATCCTGTCAAGAAAAAACTAGCAAGAAAACCTCTTAAGAAGCGCTTTTTTATTAAAAAGAAAATTGCCAGGTCCAAGAAAAAAATTATTTCTAAAAAGCCTAAATTAAAAGAGAAGAAAACCGATATCATGCCAGGTATCCCTAGCCCGGGATCCGCAGTCGGAGCTCCGGCCCAGAACGGCGCTCCAATCGCGGCTCCGGCCCCGCAACCAACCGCTCAGCCGCAGGCGGCGCCTTCAGCGCAACAAAGTCAGGACCAGGAGTTGGATCAGTTGCTCAAGCCTTAAAGGCTTAGGAGCTTAAATCATGGAATTGGCTCGCGCTCTAAGACAAGTAGAAGGAAGTTTAGGAATTCTTTGCGATCGTATTTCCGTTCAGAGCGCGCGTTTAGACGAGTTGCTTTTTCGCGCCCAGAGAATTGCCACAAACGTCAAAAACGGGCACAAAAATCCCGATATGATGTTTGGATCGGATCTCCAGCATTTTCGGCAAGAGATAAGGCGTTTTGGCTTTGATGTCGCCGCCGTTCCTAATCAGGTGGGGGCCATCGAACGTTCGGCTGTCTATGAAGAGTCTTCGGTCAAGGCCGCGCAATCCTTGATGAGAGTGTGCGAGCGTTTAAACCGGGATGTTAAGGCCTTGCACGGCAAGGCCTTGCTTGCTCATCAGCATATGCGGGAAGCGGAATATAAGATTGAGGCCTGGTATTTGGTTCAAGACATTGAAGAAATGGTCCAGCGCGCGCAATCCTTGCCCAATATCGCCAATCGAGTGGTGTTGCGCATTAGTAGCCCCCAGTGATGAAGCGCAGATTTTGGTTTTTATGGGCCGCGCTATTATGCGCGCGCTGGCCGGTCTTTGGGATGGATGCCGTTTCATCGACCCAAACCGTCGAGACCCGCATTGACAAAGAGGTCCAAGAGGTTCGCAAGGAAGGTTACCAGGCATTTTTAGAGGGGCGTTTTGAAGACTCTAGAAATTCCTATCGCTATCTCGAAGTGATGGGTTCCGATGTGGATCGCCCCGACGAAAATTTGGCGATTTTAGACCGGGACTCCGGAAAAAACGACCAGGCCTTGGCCCATTGGATGCGGGCTTCTTTAAATTCCGACGCGGATGGTTTTGTTTTCAATCAGGAAGGGTGGGCGTATCTTTCCGCAGGAAATTTGCGCGAGGCGAAAGAGGCGTTTTCCCAGGCTCTTAAACACTCGCTCAATTCCTCCCAGCAAGCGGAGTCCTATTTAGGCTTGGGGACCGCGGAGAATTTGGATGGACACCCTAAACTGGCGATAAAGCCCCTCGGCCTGTGCCTGACCAAAAGCCCTTACATTCTCTCTGTCGCCTACGATAAGACTGGGGAGACGGAATTGCGTTTGAAAAATCTGGAAGCGGCGGTGGCCGCTTTTAATCAAAGCGTGAGCCTGGATCTTTTTAACTTCGAGGCCATGGTCGATCTGGCCCGGCTGGAATTTAAAATCGGAGAAAATAAGGATGCTTGGATTCTCTACCATCATTTATTGTCCTTGGAGCCCGGCAATCCCGTTTTCGCGCGCATTCTTAAATCCATCGAAAAATATTTGGCGGAACCGGCCAGTCAAATTCTTCTGGAGAAGCGAATTTCAAGGCCTTTTTTGTCGGGAGATATTTCAACGGAAGTGGATGTCTCAAGCCCGACTATTCGCGTCGCTCTTTTCTGCGGAGAAAAAGGCCGCCCTCATACGATGACTCGGGTCTATTTCATGACTAACCGTTCATTTAAGATTGTTTCTAGCGCCAATGAGGTGATTCGAGACAATATCGGGCCCTACAATCAATGGCAAATATCTTTTGAATCTGAAAACGGCTTGATTGAAGTTCGCGATACCGAGGGCAATATCGAGTACGCGACAAAAGAGCCGTTTAAAATTATTCCTTCCTCGGGTTCCTTAGGATCGGTTTTGCTTAAAAGCGCGCATTTCTCGAATACGATTGGGTTTGATTCCGGGGATCGGGAATTGCGCGGAACTATCGAGGTTTTCCCAAACCCGGAGGGATTTAAATTGGTCAATGAAACCGGAGTGGAAGATTATCTCTATGGCGTTGTCGGGCGAGTCATGGGTGGACAAGAACCGGCCCAGGCTTATCGGGCGGCGGCGGTCGTTGCCCGCACGACGGCTTTGTGGTATAAAAGCCTGGGAAGACTAAATCTGGAAAAATCCGATATCTGCGACTCCTTCACCTGTCAGAGTTATCGCGGCGTCACTTCTGAAATGAGCCGCTCAACCAAGGGTGTCCAAGACACCAATGGCGAGGTTTTATCATATGGTGGCCGCATTGCTAAGGTTGCATGGCATCAGGATTGCGGGGGATTTACAGAAGAGGGGGCGGATTATCCCGATCCGCAACTCAAGCATTTAGTTTCGGTTGTTGACGCGCCCACCGCTATTTCTCCACCTGATTCTCCGGCTGATTTTGAGCGCTGGATTCATGGATTTCCTCCAGATAGTCTTTTCTCAAATTCCGCTCCCGTTCGCCAGACCTATTCCCGTTGGGTGAGAATTATTCCGGCAGATTCCATCCGGCAAAGAATCAAGGCGTTTAAAGATATTGGCAAAATAAGGCATATTGAAATTAACCGCCGCTCTGAGACCGGGCGGGTCTTGGAGATGACGGTCATAGGGGCCAAAGGAAGCTGGAAGGCGGCTAATTTTTCTCAAATTCAAGAAGTTCTTTCTCCTCATTCTTTGCGCTCAAGCCTATTTACTTTGACGCCTGTCAGTGACGGAAGGTTTGTTCAATTTTTTGTTTTGTGGGGGGCTGGGACTGGAAGCGGATTAGGGCTTTGTCTTAATGGAACATTGGGACAGGCCAGTCTGGGGATAAATTGGAAGGATATTCTCAAACGCTATTTCCCGCAATATCAAATTGAGAGAGCTTACGGACTTTCTTCCGCTCAAAAAATCTCTCAAACTTCAAAAAAGAAATCTTCACGAAAGAAAAAACGCGCTAAAAATAGAAACTGGAAAGCCCATTTTGCGGCGAAGAAAAAGGCGAAGAAACCTGCCAAAAAGCCGATCCAGAATTCGGCGGCAGGATCTGGAAACTAATTGTTTCCGGCGCTTCCGTCAATGAAGAGAAACGAGACGGGGAATCCGTAGCGGCGGCTTAAAATCGGAGCCTGGGCCTTTAAAAATTCCATAAGCTCTTTTTGCCGAAGACCCCTTTCGTAATTTTGCCCGTGTTTCCGATCGGAATCCTTGGGGATTCCAAGGTCCATCGAAAAAACCACGTTGAGTGGAGCGTGGATTTCTTTTTCCAAGAGAGCTTGATTCTTTTTATAGGCGTCCAATTTGTAAAGAATCTTTCCTTCCAGCACTCGTTCTTTGGGCAAGAGGACGCGAGAAGATTTGGCCTCGATTAGATAGGTGAGGCCCTCCGGACTTTTGACTACGGCGTCAAGTTCGGTCACGTAGTGGCCGTTTTCATCGAAAATCTCTCGGCCGCTTTGCAGAATTTTATAGTTTTCCTTGTAGTAATGTTCCAGGGTTTTGAGCTCAAGGAGTAAACCCGTATAGCGGCTGTAAATCACTCCTTCGATTATTTTTTGAAGGGAATTGCCCTTGTATTGGTTGACAAGAGTGTTGAGCGCCGCGCGCATGTCGGCGGGGTTTTGCGGGACCTTGGCGATTTCATCTAAATAAACGAAGCGAAAGCGGTCGCCATGCGTTTTTTGAAGCTCTTTTTCTCGCGTCTTAATAAAGTCCTTGATTTCCGTGTAGCCGCGCGTGTCAAAGCCCAGGACCACTTGATTTAAGGGGCCCAAAGCTTGTTCGGCTTTTCCGTGTTTATCAAAATAGCGGGTGGTTTCGTTGATATAGCCATTGACGCGGCGGATGCCTTCCTGAATTTCAGATTGCGGGTTTTTCGCGGGGTGAAAGAAAACCCGGTGCGTGTAAATCGCGGTTCTTTTCCCGCCAATATTGGCCACTCCATCCACCCAGGTTAAGGTTTCATCCAGATGCTCGTTATGATGGTCAAGGGCGGGGTGCGGGTCCACGCTTTCAATGACCTTCAGCTTGGCCCAAACATCCGCGTAGGAATCGTCCATCACTCCCAGGCTTTCGCTGAGATCAATTTTGTCCTTGTACTGTTCAATGAAGCGGTGAACTTCTTGATAATACTCCGCGGCTTTTCCGGAGACGCGAACCCCGTCATCGTTGACGATAAATCCAGATTGCCCTTCGCGGGCTCCGTCGAAGAGAGAAGAAAGTTCTTCCGGATTCCCGGAATCTTTAATTCCCAGAGGACGAGAGACTGCGGCAAGAATATGTTTGAGTCTGTGAGACAGCTTTTTTGCCGATTCCTTGATATTTGCGGGAATTTGCGGGGTCGAATATTTTTTGAGCGGCGCTTTTTCTTCGGCCTGAGGAGCTCCTAATTCTTTATCTAAGGAAAGAGTGTCAGGAAGCTTTAGATTATCAGGCTCAACGTTATTGAGATCGGGCAAGGATTCCAGAGGGTCCGAAAAATTAGTCGGCGCGGGGTTTGTGACGGAGAGGCCTGGAATTTCTTGAGGCAAGGATTCTCGGGGACCAAGGCTTTCTCCTCGGGCTTGCGCGACGATAAGGGCGATCGGCAAAAAGATGGAAAGCATCCGGAAATTGATTTTGTTTTTTGGGAAGCGGCGCCTTTGTGGGTTCATGACATTGTTTTAACATTCTTAACGCGGAAGTGTATGGGCCGAAAGGCCCAGAAGAGTTTCGGCAAAAGGCCCAGTTTCGTGAATTTTTGCCAGCCTTTCCGGGGCAACCGCTCCCCTTTGTTTCTAATTTAGTAAAATAACATCCGAGCGGCGCCGTAGCTCAGAGGTAGAGCGGACGTTTCATAAGCGTCATGTCGGAGGTTCGAGTCCTCCCGGCGCCAAAAAATTCATTAAAAATAAATGGCCACCACCGTCGACACTAAACAAATCATCTACTCGATGATAGACGTCGGGCGCATACACCCTCCCAAAAAGCAGGTGCTCAAGGGAATTTATATTTCCTTCTATTATGGCGCGAAGATCGGAGTTCTGGGCGACAACGGCAGCGGAAAGTCGACGCTTCTTCGCATCATGGCCGGAAAAGACGCGGAATACACCGGCCAGATCACGATTTCAAAAGGTTATTCGGTCGGTATCTTAGAGCAGGAGCCGCAATTGGATCCCTCTAAGACCGTTCGCGAAATTGTCGAGGAGGGTGTCGCCGAAACTAAGAAAATCCTCGATGATTATAACGCCATATCGGATAAACTCGCCGATCCGGCCTTGACCCCCGAGGACATGGAAAAGCTTCTTGAAAAACAGGGGAAACTCCAGGAAAAAATCGAAGCTTGCGGCGCTTGGGAGCTTGACAATAAGCTTGAGCTGGCGATGGACGCTCTGCGTTGCCCGCCGCCGGATCAAAACGTTTCGCATCTCTCCGGTGGAGAAAAACGCCGCGTCGCGCTTTGCCGCCTTCTTTTGCAGGAACCCGACATTTTGCTTTTAGATGAGCCCACCAATCACTTGGACGCGGAATCGGTCGAATGGTTGGAGCAACATTTGCGGCAATATAAAGGAACGATTATCGCCGTCACGCATGACCGCTATTTCCTGGACAACGTCGCGGGCTGGATTTTAGAGCTTGACCGTGGAGAAGGAATTCCCTGGGAGGGCAATTACGCAAGCTGGCTTGAACAAAAGCAAAATCGCTTGGCCCAGGAATCGAAAACCGAATCCAAATATCAGAAATCCTTAGCCAAAGAGCTTGAGTGGGTGCGAATGGGAGCCAAAGGCCGCCAAGCCAAGGGAAAAGCGCGCCTCAAGGCATATGAGCAAATGGTTTCGGAGGGTCAAACGGAAAAAACCTCGGAGACTCTTGAGATTTACATTCCGCCAGGGCCAAGGCTCGGTGAAACCGTCATTTCAGCGCAGGGAATTTCCAAAGCCTACGGCGACAAGCTTCTCTTTGAAAATTTAAGTTTCAATCTTCCGCCCAATGGCATCGTCGGCGTCATCGGCCCCAACGGCGCCGGAAAAACGACTTTATTTCGCCTGATTACCGGCCAAGAAAAACCAGATGCGGGATATTTTAAAGTGGGCGAAACGGTGAAACTCGCCTATGTCGATCAAGAGCGCGATTCTTTAAGTCCTGATGCCAATGTCTGGGAAGCGATCACAGGCGGGCTAGATGTCGTGACTCTCGGAAAAAAAGAAATCAATTCCCGCCAATACGTCGCGCGCTTTAATTTTTCCGGGACCGATCAGCAGAAAATAGTCAAGAATTTGTCGGGAGGCGAGAGAAACCGTGTTCATATGGCGCGGATGCTTAAGGAAGGCGGAAACGTTCTTTTGCTTGATGAGCCGACCAACGATCTGGATGTTCATACCCTGCGCGCTTTGGAAGAGGCGATTTCCAATTTCGCCGGATGCGCGGTCGTCATCAGCCATGACCGCTGGTTCTTGGACCGAATCGCGACCCATATTCTCGCCTTTGAGGGGGATAGCGTTGTGCGCTGGTTTGAGGGAAACTACTCGGATTACGAGGAAGACCGCAAAAAGCGTTTGGGGGATATTCAGCCTAAACGCATCCACTACAAGAAGCTGACGCGCAGCTCTTAAAAACGATTTTATGCGCTGGATGCTCCGCTCAAAAATTCATAAAGCCGTGGTGACGGGAGCCGACGTCAAATACATCGGCTCGATCGCCATTGACCAGGACTTAATCGAAAAGACCGGCCTTTGGACGGGCGAAAAAGTTTTGGTCGTCAGTAACACAACGGGAGCTCGCCTTGAAACCTACGTTATTTCCGCGCCAAGCGGCTCGGGCACGGTCACGATGAACGGAGCGGCCGCGCATTTGATCAAAGCCGGGGAAGAAATCATTGTCATGGGCTTTGAGCTTTCCGACAAGCCGATTTCCCCCGCCTCGATTCTCGTTAACTCAAAAAACCGCTTCTTGAAATTTCTCTCGTCCTCGGAAGACCATCTCTCCAAAGAAAAAGAGCCCGGCCTTATTTAAGTTTCCATGATAGAATAACGCCAATGGGCTCTTTAATATTGCCACCTGCTCGGTCAATGCCAGATTTCGCAGACATTGAGCGCGCCATCAAGACGCTTGAAGCCATTCTCAACGACCGCGGGCTTCTCGCACAAGTTCCGGAAAAAACGCGCGTTGCGCTTTTATCCGCCGCAGGACGCGTTTCTCGCCCCACTCGGCTTGAATCGAGAAAACTCTCCCGCGGATTGCGCGCCAAAAGCAAGCAAGCGCTTGACATCAAGGATCGTGAAGCGCGCGCGTCAACCTTGATCCGCCAAACGCGAAAAGCGACGGTCTTTACCCCTCCGACGCGAGTTTCCGAGGATTTCCGGACGCAAGAAGAAAGAGAGCTTAAAAAACCACGGTTCTGCTATATTTGCAAGGCGGAATTTAGAACCCTTCATTTCTTTTACGATTCTCTGTGTCCGCCTTGCGCCGAATTTAACTACGCCAAGCGCTATCAAACCGCATCGCTTGATGGACGCGTGGCCGTTATCACGGGCGCCCGCATCAAGATCGGCTATCAGGCGGCGCTGATGCTTCTTCGCGCCGGGGCGGAAGTCATTGTCACCACAAGATTTCCCAGAGACGCCGCCGAGAGATACTCCCGCGAGCCGGATTTTACTTCCTGGAAAAATCGTCTGCAAATTCACGGGCTCGATCTCCGCCATTCTCCCAGCGTTGAAATCTTTGCCCACTATCTTTGTGCGACGCTTCCCAGGCTCGACATCTTAATCAACAACGCCGCGCAAACCGTGCGCCGTCCTCCGGCTTTTTACTCCCATCTTCTTGAGAAAGAATTTGAATCGGCAAACGCGAATTCCATCGAAGTTCAAGCTCTTTTAAAAAATCATAGGGCTTGCCTTAAAGCTCTTTCGATGTCCGCCGCCTTGCCCCTCAGAAGCGAATCCGATGCGACGGGGCTCGCTCAATGGCACGCGGGAGGTCCGGGGATCGGACTCAGGGAATCGGCGCGCTTGTCTCAACTTAAATACTCCTATTCCGACGCGGATATTGCCCAAGACGTTTTTCCGGCGGGACAGATAGACGCGGATCTTCAGCAGGTGGACCTCCGCGCAAAAAACAGCTGGCGCATGACTCTTTCCGAGGTGCCCAGCGTTGAAATGATAGAACTCCAACTCATTAATTCCGTCGCGCCGTTTATTCTTTGCGCTCAGCTCAAGCCTTTGATGACTAGAGATCGAACCAATGAGAAACATATCGTCAACGTCTCGGCCATGGAGGGCAGTTTTTCTCGAGGAACCAAAACCGACAAGCATCCTCATACCAATATGGCCAAAGCCGCGCTCAACATGATGACTCTCACCTCGGCCCAAGATTACGCCAGATCCGGAATTTTCATGAACGCCGTCGACACGGGCTGGGTGACGGACGAAGATCCCGCGCTTTACGCCGCGAGAAAAAAAGAAGATCTCGATTTTCAACCGCCCTTGGATATCATTGACGGCGCGGCCCGCGTCTGTGATCCGATTTTTTCGGTGCTTCTCAGCGGCAAACAGGTCTGGGGAAATTTTTTTAAAGACTACAAACCGACGGCCTGGTAAGGGCTCCTGGCCCACGCCTTTTTTGCCCAACGCGACAAACACGCGTCATTTCCCTAAAAAACTTTTAGCCGCGCAATTTTTTTTACAATAAGGGAATGAGAGGCGCAGTCAAGGAATGCCGCTATCCGAACAGCCCGGTTTTCTACAGGGCCTTTATCTTATCCCTGTTAACCGCGGGCGCGTGGGCAAAATCGGCCCCTTCTCAAACGGCGAAGATGGTGGATTTTGCCAAGCTGGACCCGCATATCGTCTTGGATATGCGCTATGCCACCAAAAATAATTTTACCCACCAGCAGGTTTATCCCGTGGCGCGTTGCCTGTTGCGGCCCAGCGTCGCTCAAAAGCTTTTGGGAGCGGCCAAGGATTTTGAAGCTCAGGGGCTTCGACTGGTTATTTTTGACTGTTATCGCCCGCTTTCGATTCAAAAAAAATTTTGGGCTTTGGCGCCGGATGAAAGATATGTCGCCAACCCCGCCAAGGGTTCCCGGCATAACAGAGGAGCTGCGGTAGACGTCTCGCTGGCTAATGCGGCGGGAAAAGAACTCCTCATGCCTTCCGGCTTTGATAATTTTTCCAAGCGCGCTCATCGAAACTGGAAGGGCTCAAGCCCCGCGGCTCGGCGCGATATGAAACTGCTTGAGACCGTCATGGAACGACACGGATTTGTGGGGCTTCCAACTGAGTGGTGGCATTTTGACGCGAAGGGCTGGAAGCGTTTTCCCATTGAGGATGTTCCGCTGACGAATTCTTCTGCGCCAAAGCTCAAAGGTTTTTGAGTTTTTAATTTTCTACAATAAAAGAATGAGCCGCGCGGAAAAGAAATTGCGCTATCCGGAAAGCCCGGTCTTCTATCGGGCCTTAAACCGCGTCTATCCAAAAATTTCGCATGGGGAAGGCGTTTGGCTTTTTGACGATCAGGGAAAAAGATACCTGGACTCCTGTTCAGGCGCTTTTGTCGCCAATATCGGCCACGGCGTTCCGGAAATCGCCAACGCGGTCTCAGAACAGCTGCGTAAAGTCGCCTATGTGAACGGAACGGCTTTCACCACCGATGCCGCGGAAGAATTGGCCGGGGTTTTATCCGAGATGTCTCCGCGGGAACTCAATAAATTTTATTTTTTGTCCAGCGGCTCTGAAGCGGTCGAAGCCGCTCTTAAAATGGCGCGGCACTATTGGGTGGAAAAGAAACGTCCACAAAAGCGGAAAATTATATCCCAAAACCCGGGATATCATGGAAATACCCTTTTAGCCCTTTCGGCTTCCGCTCGCGGGCATTATAAGAAAATTTATCAGCCGTGGTTGCTTGATTGCGCGATGATTCCAGCCCCTTATTCTTATCGCTGCGATTGCCAAGGCGCCCCTTCTTGCCCCGTTTGTTCGGGCCGTGTTCTTGAAGAGCTGATTTTAAAAGAAGGGGCTGAAACGGTGGCGGCCTTTATCATGGAACCCGTGGGCGGATCATCGACCGGCGCTTCGGTCCCTCGGGCGGATTATTTTCGCAATATTCGGGAAATTTGCGACCGATATGAGGTTTTGTTGATTGCCGATGAGGTCTTGACCGGAGCGGGACGGACGGGAAAATGGCTGGCGATGGAGCATTACGGGGTTTGGCCGGATCTGATGACCTTGGGGAAGGGAATTTCCGGCGGATACTTGCCGCTTTCGGCTCTTGTCGCGGGAGAAAAAATCATCGATCCGATAGCGAAGGGATACGGCTCTTTTCTCCATGCCCAAACTTTTTCCCACGCGCCGTCTATCTGCTCGGCGGGGCTCGCAGCGGTGCGCTATATTCGGAAACACCGCTTGATTGAGCGCTCAAACAAAATGGGACTGGTCCTTCAGGAAAAATTGGGGGCGCTTAAGGATCTCCCTTTTGTCGGAGAGGTTCGCGGAATTGGGATGTTGGCGGCAATTGAGTTTGTCGCGGATACCAAAACGAAAGAGCCCTTTCCGCGCCGGCTTAAATTTGCCGAAACATTTACTCAGATCGCTCAGGACCTGGGTTTGATTGTTTGGCCGAATATCGGGCATGCGGATGGCGAAAATGGAGATCTCGTGATGATCGCGCCGCCGTTTACTATCGCCGAGTTTGAAATCGATTTGATTGTCAGCTTCTTTAAAGAAGCCCTTGAAAAGACGGCTTCTAAAATTACGGTGACAGGAGAAATAAAATGACCACGGCCCAAGCCAAAAAAGACTTTAAAATCACTTACACCTCGTCTGCCGCTCCGGATATGAATCTTTTTCACCAGTATTTTGACGAAGGCCTTCAGTGGGCGCGGGCTCAAATGGGGAAAACCTACCCTTTGTTTATCGGCGGCAAGGAAGTTCTTCCAGCTTCAAAGCCCAAGGCCATTCATTCTCCCATCAGCTCCGATTGGGTCATTGGCCATTTCGCCATGGCGGAAGTCTCGCATGTTTCCCAGGCTTTGGACGCGGCGCAAAAAGCGAAGAAATCCTGGGAACGCCTCGGTTGGGTTGAGAGAGTAAAATTGATGCGCAAAGCCTCTTCGCTCATTCGGGAGAGAAAGTGGGAGTTGGGGGCGGCGATGTCTTTGGAAGTCGGCAAAAGCCGCATGGAATCCATGGGAGAAGTCGAAGAGTCGGCTGATCTCATCGATTATTATTCCAAAATCATGGAAGAAAATAATGGTTACTTAAAACCGATGGGCCCCTCCTACAAAGAAACGACCTCTTCCGTTCTAAGGCCCTACGGCGTTTTTACTTGCATCTCGCCTTTTAATTTTCCGATGGCCTTGGCAACCGGAATGTCTTCAGCCGCCTTGATCGCGGGAAATGTGATTGTTTTTAAGCCTTCGCCCGAGACTCCGTGGACCGGCTATCTTCTCAACGAAATTTATCAGCAGGCGGGGCTTCCGGCCGGAGTTTTTAACTTTATCACCGGGGATGATGCGCTGATCGGCGATCCTTTGTGGAAAGACGATCGCGTCGATGGCCTTGCCTTTACCGGTTCCAAAGAAGTTGGAATGCGGATGATTAAGGAATTTTCCGGAAAGTTCTGGAAACCGGCTTTGGCGGAATTGGGCGGCAAAAACGCCGCCATTGTTTGCGCTTCCGCCGATCTTGATGCCGCTTCTGAAGGCATCATGAGATCCGCTTTTGGGCTTCAGGGCCAGAAATGTTCGGCCTGTTCCCGTGTCTATGTCGAAAAAAGCGTTGCCAAAGAATTTACGCAGAAATTAATCGAGAAGACAAAAAAAATTGTCATGGGAGACCCGACCCAGATGGATGTTTTTCTGGGCCCGGTCATCAACGCCCGAGCCGTTAAGCGTTATGAAGAAGCGGTTCGAGCGACTCAAAACGGCGGAGAGATTCTCGTCGGCGGAAGCATTGTCAAAGGCGGGATATTCGCCAAGGGCCATTTTGTCTCTCCGACCATTGCCCGCCTGCCCTTAAATCATGAGCTCTTTTTGCGCGAACTTTTCCTGCCTTTTACCGCGATTGCCGAGGTTGAGAACCTGGAACAGGCGCTTCGAGAGTCCAATAAAGTCGAATATGGGCTGACTGCGGGTATTTTTAGCTCGAAAAAAGAGGAGATTGAATACTTTTTCGATCATGTCGAAGCCGGAGTTTGTTACGCTAATCGCAAAGGCGGGGCGACCACGGGGGCGTGGCCCGGGGTTCAATCCTTTGGCGGCTGGAAAGGCTCGGGAACAACGGGAAAAGGCGGCTGCGGGCCTTATTATGTCGCCCAATTCATGCATGAACAAAGTCGCACCGTCGCGGAGTAGAAAGGGACAGTCCCTTTTAGTTTTTACAGTTTGAATCATGAAAAAATTAAATAGAAATGACAAGGATGTTTTAGTTTCGACCGAAGAGAGACGCAAAGGGGACAGTCTCCATTATCCGCGGATTATGGTTTCGCCGCCAGGGCCTAAGGC
>JAKAQV010000149.1 GCA_021819565.1 bacterium
TCCGATCTGATTCAAAAATTTCAAGTCCTTCCAGGGTGAGGCTCATGCCGCTTCTTTTGCGATGAAAAAGTTTGGCGTTGAGTTTTTGCTCGAGAGATTTTATCTTGACGCTCAAGGTCGGCTGCGTGAGCCCGCATTCCTTGGACGCCGCCGTCAGACTTCCCGTCTGGGCGGTTTTAAAGAAGTAATAAAGAAGGTTGTGTTGGTCGATATTCATATTTTTATTCCAATACTATTATAGAAAAATATTATATTTACAATGTTTTAGGATTTATGTTGAAATGATTGGGATGGGGGTTTTATGATCTGGGTCATAAACAAAAAATGGCTGTTTTTTATTCTTGTTTTCGGATTTTTTTCGCTTTCTAAGTCGTTTGCCGCGACTTTCGCAAAGCCGCTTGATCTGAAGGCCGTTTTAGTTTTGGCCGAGGATTATAGCCCGGATTTAAAAGTGGCCCGCCAGCGCGAAATTGAGGCGGAAAAAAATATTCACATTCAACAGGCTTATCTCTATCCGACCTTGGACGCGGGCGGTGTCGCGACGACGGGATTTCCGGGTTTTAACAATCAAATGCAGATTTCCGGTCCCGGCTATAATAACGATCTCGGCGCCAGCGGAATGATGTACGCCTCGCCCTACGCCCAAACGCCGGCCGGGGGTCTGACTTCCCAACTGGATGTTTTGGACTTAAAAATTCCCTACCGAATCAGGCAGGCCAGAGCTCTTTATCAGGCGGAAAAAGCCAGAACCGAGATTGTCCGCTATCAAGTGGATTGGCGCGCGCTCAAATACTATTTCTCCTCTGTTCGCGATAGGGGAATCCATCGATTGTGGGCACAGATTAATAAAACCCAGATTGCCCCCGTTTACCGGAAGGTAGTTTATTTTGTCAACCGCGGTCAGCACAATATGGCCGACGAACTTTTGATCCGCGATCAGGTTGAAGAGGCCGAGCTTGAAGCCGCGTCCTATCAGGCTCTCTACGGCCAGGCGGCGCAAAAATTAGGCGTCTATATCGGCGTTGACCCGGATAAGGTTTCTGTTCTTTCTCCCGACCGGCTCAATGGTGATATGCTTTCTGTCTTGACTTCAACTTCGGTGAGCGCCTATATCACCCAAGCCCAATTTCATTCTCAAAGCGCGCATGCGTTTTTGTTGTCAAGGAAAGCCGAGAACTATCCGCGAATCACCGCCAAGGCCGGCGCCGGAAGCGCGGCCGGGTCTAGGCTCGTCGGCCTTCAAGATTACGCGGCCGGAGTCGGGGTCAGCGTTCCAATTTTCGAGGGTTTTGGCATCACCAGCCGCATCGAGCAGGCAAGAGCCCGGGCCAAGGAGAAAGATGAGGCGGTCAGCTCTCTTAAACTTTTTGTCGCGGTCGCAAACAAAACATATGACGAGAGAATCGCCTTCGATCAAGCCGAGCTTCGTTTTCTCGACCACGAGTTAAAGACGGATTTTGACGCCTATAAAGTTTCTCTCAATCGCTACGTCACCTACGTCGGTCCCTTGGTGGACGTGCGGGAGGCCATTCGAGATTTAGAGAGAGTGGAGACCCAAATTGTCGTGGATAAAACGGACTTGTGGTTAGCCTTGAGTTCCAAGATCATCTTAAATGGAGGGGCGGTTCGCCAATAATATGGGCATTGTTGATTTGTCGTTGAGGCGTCCGGTCACGATTGTCATTATTGTCGTCTCCATTCTTTTGGCCGCGGGCGGGGTCATTAAGAATATGCGCCGGGACATTCTTCCGGATTTGGGTCTCAACACCATTTATGTCGCCGAGCCCTTTGGCGGCATGACGCCAGCCCAGATGGAAGGATACCTGACCTACCGCTACGAGCAGTTTTTCTTGTATCTCACGGGCCTTAAAAGCATGGAGTCTCATTCCGCGCAGGGAATCGCTCTTGTTAAATTGACGTTTGATGAGGGAACCGATATGACGCAGGCGATGGGAGAGGTGATCGCTTATGCGTCTCGAGCGCGCGCTTTCATGCCGCCGGGAACGTTTCCCCCTTTCATTTTGCGTTTTGACGCCAGCGACCTTCCGGTTGGAGATTTGGTTTTTGAGTCAAAAAATGAGCCTTTGAGTACCTTGGTCGATTTGGCTTTTAACCGCGTTCGCCCGATGTTTGGCGATTTACCGGGGGTCATGGCTCCGGCGCCGTTTGGAGCCAGCCCGCGCACGATTGTAGTCGAAATGAACGAGAAAAAAATGCGCTACTATGATATCTCTCCGGAAGATGTCGCGCGCGCGGTCACTAGCGGAAACGTCATTGTTCCCTCCGGCAACATGGATATGGGGACAAAATACCCCCTGATTCCTCTGAATTCTCCGGTGACCGACATTCAGGAATTAGGAAATATCCCGGTTCGCTTAGGAACTTATCCGACAATTTTCGTCAAAGATGTCGCGAAAATCAAGGACACGACTGATATTCCTACCGGTTTTGCATTAGTCAATGGCGCGCGATCGGTTTATATTCCGATCGCCAAACACTCGGACGCATCAACCTTAAAAGTCGTTGACGAGATAAAGGCGAATATTTCCCGCTTTCAGGAAGTTCTTCCTAAAGATATTAAATTGAGTTATGCCTTTGATCAATCGGGATACGTTCGGCGCGCCATTGGCTCTTTAGCTTTTGAGGGCGGCTTGGGCGCCCTTTTGACGAGTTTGATGGTCCTTTTGTTTCTTCAAGATTGGCGCTCGGCCTTGATCGTCGCGATTATCATTCCGATTTCTCTGGCTTTTGCGATGATCCTTCTTTATATCATGGGGCAAACAGTCAATATCATGACGCTTGGTGGACTGGCCTTGGCTGTCGGTATTTTGGTTGATGAATCCACGGTGACCATCGAAAATATCCACTCTCATTTAGCGAAGGGGAAACCTGTTTCCCGCGCGAGCTTGGCCGGGACCTCCGAAGTCCTTTTTCCGAACTTTTTGGCGATGGCCTGCGTTCTGGCCGTCTTCATTCCGTCTTTCGTGATGAAAGGCGTGGCGGGGCATCTTTTCTTGCCGCTTTCGATGGCCGTCGGCGCCGGAATGTTGGGCTCTTATATTTTTTCATCCACCTTGGCGCCGATTCTGTCGACCTGGCTCATTAAACCTCATGCGGTTCATGCCGGGGCTTCCAAGGGTTTTAGTTTTGACGTCATTCGCAACGCCTATCGCCGGTTCCTCGAAAAAATCTTGATGCCGCGCCGGGGATTGATTTTAAGCGCCTACTTTATCTTGGCTGGCGCCTTTTTGTTTTTAACTTTTAAGCGTTTGGGGCTTGAAATTTTTCCCCAGGTCGACACCGGAGAATTCCGGATGGTGGTCAGATGTCCGACCGGTTCCGCGATTGAATATACCGAGAGTACCGTCAAAAAAGCGATAGGCATTATTAAACAGGACGTGGGAGAAAAAAACGTAAAAATTTGGATTGGGCTAGTTGGAATGCAGACTCCCGATTACGCGCTCAATAATATTTACCAGTATTCCCCCGGCCCTGAAATGGCTTATATCGATATCGGTTTGCAGCGAAAATCGGGCGTGGATGTGTTTAAGTTAGAAGAGCGCTTGAGAAAGCAATTTGCCCAAATGATTCCCGATACCCGGTTTTCATTCGAGCCTAACGATATTTTAAGCGTCGCGATGAGCGAAGGCGAACCCAAACCAGTCGGAATTTCGGTCTCGGGCCCTTTTTTCGATCGCGATATCGAGTACGGAAAAATTGTCCAGGCGGCCGTCTCTAAAATTCCCTATTTAAAAGATATCGAGACATCCGAGAGTTTCGACTACCCCACCATCGCCGTCAATATGGACCGCAAAAAAGCCGGAATTTTGGGAGTGACGGCGGAAGACGTCGGAAAATCCTTGGGAGACGCCGCGGCATCTTCCCGTTATACCATTCCCTCTTTCTGGGCCGATCCCAAAACGGGAATTAGCTACGAAGTTCAAGTAGAGGTCCCGCAGGAAAATATCACCAGTCTTTCCGATGTGCGAAAGTTTCCCGTCCCCATACGCCGTGTCGAAGATTCCTACGGCTGGACTTCCGTTTCCAATGTCGCCGCCGTCGTTTCAACCGTGACTGTCGGCTCTTTTGATCGGCTGAATATGCAGAGAAGCGTCAATGTTTCAGCCAACATTGTCGGGGCCGATCTGGGAAAAGTCGCTCTCTTGGTTCGCTCGGCTTTGGCTTCGGTTGCTTCAAAAAGACCGTTGGGGGTTACGGTTCACTTGCGGGGCCAAATCTTGCCGCTTGAGGAAATCCTCGGAGGCTTTGCCTTTGGACTAGCGCTGTCTGTGATTGAGATCG
>JAKAQV010000150.1 GCA_021819565.1 bacterium
ATCTACCCTGGAGCGAGGTTCTCTGGAAGGAGCTTGCCCCAATTGCGGGGCTATCCAAAAAGCGAGCCGCGTCCAATGCGAAGCCTGCGGTTCTTTTCTCAACAGCGGGGAAAACGATTGGGTCTTGGCCTTGATTACTCAAGATGCCGAATGGAGAATGGTCAAGCCCGAGTCCCAGGTCATCGGTTGGGACAATTTTACCAGCTCGGACGCCGCGATGGATTTGATCTCCCTTGAAGACAGGGTTTCCATTCTTTTTTGGAAAATGCGGCAAGCCTATCATCTCAAAAACGCGGATTTTATCGCGCGTTTTGCCTCTGATGCTTATCTCGAAGGCTTTAAAAAAGAAATCGCCTCCGCGCTTCCAGAGGCGTATTTTAATGAAGCCGTCGGCGCACTCGAGGTCTTGGAGCTTGAGAGAGAACCCGATTTTGAATGGGCCCATGTCTCCGTCCGGTGGATGGCCGATGAGTTTTCGTTCAATCAGCAAACGAAAAAATACGATCCCTTGGGCAAGGTGTTTCGCGATTGGGTTTTTAACGTTAAGCGTAAAAACGGGGTTCAAAGCAATCCCAAAACGGTTCTTAATTTCTTCGGCTCTTTTCATTGCCAGGGTTGCGGGGCCGCTCTTGCCGATGGCGATTCTCCCACCTGCCAATACTGCGGGCGAACTCTCAACGACGGCGGATATGATTGGGTTCTTGATTCGGTAATCCCTCATTCTCAGTGGAAACCTTCCGTTGACAGCCTTCCTCCCGAGGAACAAGAGCTTTATGAGATCCTCCATTCCGGGGCCGATCCGCAAACATTGATAAAGGTCTTGGTCGCGGTTTTGGCCGCGGACGGCGTCGACCATCAGGAAATGAAGCTGGTTTCTCAATTGGCCGATCGCGCGCATATTCCGATGGATTTCGTGCTCAATTGTGTTGACGCGGCCAAATCTGGTAAATTACAAGTCGCCTTGCCCCAAAACCAAAAAGAAGCTCGCCGTTATTTGAGCGCGATGGCGGTTTTGGCGATTACGGGCGCTGGAAAAGGCGATGGCGAAAAAGCTCTCGAGGCTTTTGGGGCGCGCTTTAATATGCAGAAAGCGGACATTGATCTAATCATCAATGAAGAACGGTCTCATCTTTACGAAAAGGCAAGAAAAGAGGCGTTTGCCTAGAGAGAAATAGGAGAAAATTTATGGCGATCATCGATGTTGTCAAATTTGACGGCGATCCGAACCTTTTAGTCTGGAAATATCCCTCGGATCAGCTGAGCTGGGGCAGCCAGGTCATCGTCAATGAATCCCAAGAGGCGGTTTTCTTTAAGGGAGGAAGAGCCTTGGACGTGCTCGGCCCCGGGACTCACACGTTGGAAACGGCGAACCTTCCTATTCTGCGGGTCTTGGTCAATGTTCCCTTTGGCAATCGAACGCCTTTTGCGGCCGAGATTTATTATGTCAACCGCGTTTCCGTTCTTAATTTAAAATGGGGAACCCAGGAGCCGATTCCGGTTCTCGATCCGAAATACAATGTTTTTCTCCCCGTCCGCGCCTTCGGCCAGTTTGGAATTCGCGTGGCGGATTCACGGCGCTTTGTCGTTCAATTAGCCGGGACGGTTAAAGAATTTACCGCCGAGACGGTCAATGAGTATTTCCGCGGGGCTTTGATTACCAAGGCCAAGGATTCCATCGCCCAGTCCATCATTAAAGAGAAAATATCCTTGCTTGAGATTAGCGCGTCTCTGGAAGTCTTATCCTCCGCCATTGCGGCTAAATTAAAGGATGATTTCGCCCGTTTCGGCGTTTCCCTTGAAACTTTTTATTTAAATTCCATCAATGTTCCGGAAGACGATCCCTCGGTCATTAGCCTTAAAAAGGCCTTGGCTGAAAAAGCGGAGGTTCAAATCTTGGGAGATCAGTCCTATAAAACGGTGCGCAGCTTTAACACGATGGATGATGCCGCGAAAAACTCCGGCATGGCTGGCGGCATGGTCGGTATGGGGCTTGGCATGGGGGCCGGCCTTGGTTTTGGAGCTCCCATGGGGCAGGCGATGTCGCAAACGATGGGCGGCGGCGCCGCTGTTTTGCCAGCCCAAACCGCCGTTTGTCCCCAATGCCACGCTCAGATATCTCCCACCAGCAAATTTTGCGGGGTCTGCGGAGCTCCGGTGATACTGGCCACCGCCCATTGCCCTTCTTGCGGATCCGATGTCCCAGCGGGAGCGCAATTTTGTTCTTCCTGCGGGAAAAGGCTCTCGCAATCGCTTTGCCCGCAATGTCATGCGCCTAATTCCCCGACGGCCAAGTTTTGCCTTAGCTGCGGCGCGACACTCCACTGAGGTTATTTGCTTGTGAAACCCTTTACATTTCTCGCTCGCCGTTTTGTCGCTGGAGACACGATTGAAGAAGCATTGGAGGTTGTCAAAAAACTCAATTCCAAGGGAATCAAGGCAACCCTGGATTACTTGGGCGAGGATTGCAGTCGAGAGGCGGACGCCCAGCGTTCTTGCGATGAGTATATTTCTCTCCTTAAAAAAATCGCCGAGGCGCGGGTTGATTCCAATGTCAGCTTAAAAATCAGCCAATTAGGTTTTAATTTTAATCCAAAGTTGGCGCGCGAACTTTTGGAAAAAATTGTCGATGAGGCCGCCAAGCACGATAATTTTGTCCGAATTGACATGGAGGGTTCGGCTTTGACCCAGCGGACTTTGGATTTATTTAAAGACGTATTTTCAACGCGCAAAAACGTCGGCATCGTCATCCAAGCCTATTTGAGAAGAAGCCAAAAAGACATTCAAGAATTGGTCGCTTTAAAAGCGCGGGTTCGCCTGTGCAAGGGGGCCTATAAAGAGCCGGAATCTGTCGCCTTTGCGGACAAAAAAGAGGTCAATTTAAACTATGACCGATTGTCCCAGATGCTTCTTAAGGCTCCGCTTCCCGCTTTCGCAACCCATGATGATGAGCGCATAAAGGCGGCTGTCTCGGCCGCCGAAAAAGAGGGGATTTCAAAAGACCGCTATGAGATCCAGATGCTTTACGGTCTACGGCCCAAGCGCTGGGAAGACTTGGCGTCCAAGGGTCACTCCGTTCGCGTTTATATTCCCTACGGTACCCATTGGTTTCCTTATTTTTATCGGCGTTTGCGCGAGCGCAAGGAAAACCTGTTTTTTGTCGCGAGAAATTTCTTTGACTAATCTATGCTATAATAAATGACTGACTAGTCAGTCATTTATTATGGTTTTAGATTTATCCATCAAAAAAAGGCGCATCCTCGAATCGACCCGTTCGATGCTCGTTAAAAAGGGAATTTCAGGCTGGACATTGGATGATGTCGCCCGTAAAGCCGGGGTGGCCAAGGGAACGCTTTTTCTGCATTACAAAAACAAAGAAGAGCTTCTTTCGGCGGCCTATCTTGACCTTTCCGATTCCTTGGAGTCGGCGCTTAGAAAAATTTCCGAATCGACTTTGGAGGGCGCTTCGCTTTTAAAAACGACAGCTGAGTCTATTTTGTCTTATCTCGACACCAACAGCGATTTTTTGATGCGGGTGGGGCCGGATCGCTTTTCCGGCTGCGGCCAAAAATCCTGCCGGAAACTGGCCAAGAGAATCGCGGGGGACATGGGATATCTATCGCAGATTCTTTACCGCTTTTCAAAAACCTCCGGAATTAAGATGAAAGATCCCAAACGCGCCGCCTGCGTTTTTTTCGGCCTTTGCCGGGCTTCTCTTCTTTACCGCTTGTTCGCGGGCAAAAAAGAGGGCTTGCCTCGACGCGCCGATTCCGTCGTTGATTTTTTTCTCAATGGAGTAATAATTCGGTGAAAAAGGCGCTTGCGGCTTTATCCTTGGTCTTTTGCGGGTTTTATCCTTCTTTCTCTTTAGCCCAAACAACGACTCGGACCCCCAGCGCTCAAGTCTTGGATGATAACTCGAACTTTCCCGTTCGTCCCATCACCTTGGATGAGGCCTATCGCCTAACTATTAAAAGAAGCGAAACCTTCGCGGAATCAAAGGAGGCCGTTAAAAGCGCCTTGGGACAGGTGGAACAATTGATTTCCGCTCTTCTTCCCCATGTTTCCTTTGGAGCGACGCAATTTCTCCAGGAGAGCCCCAATATCCCGGGTCTTTCTTTTATCGATATCACTAACTATCGGGAAGAAGCCTTTAGCGCCAATCAGACGATCTTTGACG
>JAKAQV010000151.1 GCA_021819565.1 bacterium
ATGGTAGAACGGGTCCTTGCCAAGGATCAGACGAGGGTTCGATTCCCTTCGCCCGCTCCAGATTTTAAGTTCCGTAATTTCCTATCTTAAGAAAGATTGCCGTGCATCAACTGCGTCACTCGATGCCTTCAAGCGGGATCCAGGTTCCTGACGCACGGGGTTTGGCGGTCTAATCTAGGTGCGCTCAACCTCGATTCCGAATTCGCCGTCTTCCTCATGGACGTGAAGCGTCAGCGCCCGGCAACAGACTTGACAGTCCTCGTAGAGAACTTGCCCCGCGTCGTCTGAGGAAACCTTAATTTCAAAACTTTCATCGCAATAGGGACATTCAACCAGAACATCTTGTTCCAAGACCTCGTCCCCGGATTGAGTGGATATTTCTTCAAGGACCGATTCGAGAACCTGTCCATTAGGGGGAAAGGCCTCCGGCTTGGATTTTTGTTTTTCTTTTTTCGCGCGGCTTGCGGTTTTAGTTTTGCTTTTCATCTCGTCACCTCTTTTTCGCCTCTTTTGAAATATAATGCAGGAACTGATTTCGCGCAAGACCCAGAAAGGACCTAGTCTCAATAAAATGGTAATATCGAAAAATAAGGAGAAAATCATGGCCCCGATATCGAAAGACAGTTTTAAAGCGGCTTCAATTCTAAAGGTAGGCGGCAAAAAATATCGCTACTATTCCTTGGAGGCTTTGTCGGAAAAAGGCTTTGACTTGTCTAGCCTGCCTTTTTCGCTTAAAATTTTCCTTGAGAATCTTTTGCGTCGGGAAGATGGGCAAAGCGTCACGGCTTTGGATATCGAAGCCTTGGCGGGATGGAAGAAAAAATCTCCGGTCGGGCGCGAGGCCTTTTTCATGCCGGCCCGCGTTTTGATGCAGGATTTTACCGGAGTTCCCGCGATTGTCGATCTGGCCGCGATGCGGGACGCCGTTAAATCCCGCGGCGGAGATCCGCGCGCGATCAACCCCTTGATTCCGGTTGATTTGGTCATCGATCATTCCGTCCAGGTCGATTTTTTTGGAACCAAAGACGCGCTTTTAAAAAATTCCGAGATGGAGTTTAATCGCAATCAAGAGCGTTATTCTTTCTTAAAGTGGGGGCAAAAAGCATTCCGGGATTTTCGCGTCGTTCCGCCGGAGACCGGAATATGCCATCAGGTCAATCTTGAGTATTTGGCGAAAGTCGTTTGGACAGGTAAAACGGAAGGCGGAGAAACTCTCGCCTATCCCGATTCCTTGATCGGCACCGATTCTCACACGACGATGATTAACGGGCTTGGCGTTTTGGGTTGGGGAGTGGGCGGAATAGAGGCTGAAGCCGCGATGCTGGGACAATCCTTGTCCATGCTGATTCCGGAAGTGATCGGCTTTAAACTCACGGGGCGGCTTTCTGCCGGGGCCACCGCCACCGACGCGGTTTTGACCGCGACCGAGATGCTGCGTAAAAAAGGAGTGGTCGGAAAATTCGTCGAGTTTTACGGGCCGGGCCTGTCGAATCTTTCCGTCGCCGATCGCGCGACCTTGGCCAATATGGCTCCGGAATACGGCGCGACCGTGGGCTTTTTCCCGGTTGATGATCAGACCCTCAAATATCTCCATTTGACCGGGAGAACAGATGAGGAAATCGCCTTGATTGAAGCCTATTGCCGCAAGCAAGGGATGTTTAGAACCGACGAAAGCCCCGAGCCCCATTTCTCAAGCGTTCTTTCCTTGGATTTGGGAACGGTCGAGGCCTGCTTGGCCGGCCCCAAAAGGCCGCAGGACCGGGTTTTATTGTCCGAGGTCAAAAAATCATGGAACGCGGCCCTGTCTTCCCTTATAAAGGAAAAAGACAAGAAGGGAAATCTCCCGGCGCCGCTGGGAACGGAAGTTGAAATTAGTCTTGATGGGCGTCCCGCCAAGATCGCCCACGGAACGGTTTCCATCGCGGCCATTACCTCTTGCACGAATACCTCAAACCCTGCGGTTCTGATCGCCGCCGGGCTTCTCGCCCAAAAAGCCGTTCAAAAAGGGCTTAAGACCAAGCCCTGGGTTAAAACCAGCCTCGCCCCGGGCTCAAAAGCGGTCGCGGAATATTTGCGCGCTTCCGGGCTTTCAAAATATTTGGATGAACTCGGATTTCAATTGGTGGGATATGGCTGCACGACCTGCATTGGAAATTCCGGCCCCTTGCCCGATGCGGTGGCAAAGGCGGTGTCGGAGAAAAATTTAATCGTCGCCGCGGTTTTATCCGGAAACCGCAATTTCGAAGGACGCGTCAACGCCTTGGTCAAGGCCAATTATTTGGCTTCTCCGCCCTTGGTCGTGGCCTATGCCCTGGCGGGAAGTATTGACATCAATTTAAGAGCCGAGCCCCTGGGCCAGGATAAAAACGGGGCTCCGGTTTATCTCAAGGATATTTGGCCGACCCATGAGGAAATCACGGCCTTGTCCGAGGAACATGTCAAAAGAGAGCTTTTCACGAAAGCCTATGCCGATGTTTTTTCCGGAGGGAAAAACTGGCGGGCGATTTCCGTTCCTCAAAGCGAGCTTTACGATTGGCAGGAAAACTCAACCTATATCCGCCGCGCCCCTTATTTCGAGCAGTCCAAAACGGTTCAGGCCGATATCGCCGGCGCGCGCGTCTTGGCGGTTTTTGGAGATTCCATCACCACCGATCATATCTCGCCCGCGGGCTCTTTCCCGAAAGATTCTCCGGCGGGGCAGTATTTAGATGAGCGCTTGGTTTCCGTCAAGGACTTTAACTCCTACGGCTCTCGCCGGGGCAATCACGAGATCATGATGCGCGGAACTTTCGCCAACACCCGGATCAAGAATCTCATGCTCGACACTTCCGGCGGATATACCCTGATTTTGCCGGAGAAAAAACAAGCCGCGATTTTTGACGCCGCCGAGGAATATCGAAAGCGAAATATCCCTCTCATTGTTTTAGCGGGGAAAGAATACGGTTCCGGCTCCAGCCGCGACTGGGCGGCTAAGGGCCCGGCGCTTTTGGGGGTCAAAGCCGTCATAGCCCAAAGTTTCGAGCGCATTCACCGCTCCAATTTAGTTGGCATGGGGATTTTGCCCTTGGAGTTTTTAGCCGGACAAAGCCTTCAAACCCTGGGGCTTACCGGCTTTGAGACTTTTGAAATTAAAGGTATCGAAAGTCTCAGGCCGAAAAAGGAATTGTCCGTCCGCGCTCAAGACTTAAGCGGAAAAACGACCGAGTTTAAGGTCTTGGCCCGCATTGACACCGCGGTCGAGCTTGAATACTGGAAATCCGGCGGGATTTTGCCATATGTCCTTGAACAAATTCTCAGCCAAGGCCAAAAACAACCCGCGCGGGTTTGATTTAGACTTAAATTTGGCCAAGGGCTTTAAGCCACTCGGGGGGTGGAGCGATGAGCTTGCGCTCTTTTAGATCGAATAGGGCAAAGACAAATTCCGCCCTGCACGCGATTTTCCCGTCTTCTTGGAGTATGACCTGCTCCATTCGCGCGATTTTGCCGCGATAATCCAGACATTTCGAGCGGATGATGACGGACTCACGATTTCTAAGTTCTCTCTGAAAGCGCAAATGCGCCTCTAAAACCACCGGGCCGATTTGGCGTTTTTGGATTTCATCCCTGCCGAATCCATTTTTCGTGATTAAGTCCCAACGGGCCTCCTCGAAAATCTCGAGATAAACGGCGTTGTTGACATGCCCAAAGGCGTCGAGATGGCGTTCCAAGATTGTCAGAGGATACTCATGCGCGAGGGCGGGCTTATCTTTCATCTTATCTTCTCCACCAACTCAAGACGATCGCGCTTCCAAGGGGAAGCCAGAGATTGTCGTTAAAGTAGGCGGTAGTCGGCAGAAATTCAAGCGCGGTTCCAATTGCCGCGGCCACGAGAGAGGCAAAGAGCGGAAAGCCGAAAGAAAGACAGACAAGAGCGCAAACCAAAAAGCAGGCGATACTTCCCTCAAGGGATTTGTGCCCGCCAAAAATTTTATGCGTTCCAAAAGTTTTTCCGATTAAGGCGGCCAAGGCGTCTCCCAGGGCCGCGCAAAAAAGAGAGGCCGAGACGATTTTTGGGTTTTTTCCAAAAAAGGAAATCACGATTAAAGCTCCGGCGGCGGTGTAAAAAGCGCCGCTCTAGCCCGTTTTT